>QHVV01000112.1:0-17216 GCA_003222385.1 Acidobacteriota bacterium | reverse complement strand
CGAGATCGGCGGCCGCGACACGATCCAGAACGTCGTCCAGAAGCGCTGGACGCTGCGCGACGTCGGGACCTGGACCATGGGCAACCACATCATCAAGGGGGGAGCCACCTACGCCTGGGCCAACTACGACTACGACAACGCCCAGAGCTTCAATCCGAACTTCTTTTTCCGCAGCCAGGACCTCTGGCTCTTTCCGTACCACGCGAACTTCGGCTTCGGCCAGTCGGAGGTCAAGTTCGACAACCGCGAGTTCGGCGTTTTCCTCCAGGACGACTGGACGATCACGCCCCGTCTTCAGCTGAACGCGGGTATCCGGTGGGAGTACGAGACGAACCAGTTGAACAATAACTTCGTCACCCCGCCCGACGTGGTGGCCGCAGTCAACAGCGCTTCGGCGGTGGACTACAACGGCAGCACCGTGCACCTCTCCGACATCATCAACGTGAACGACTACATCAGCACCGGATCGAATCGGCCGTCCTACAAGGACGCCTTCCAGCCGCGCCTCGGAATGAGTTACGACCTTTTCGGGACCGGGAACACGGTTTTCACGGGAGCGTGGGGACGCTACGTCGACCACGTCAACCTGCAGGACATTTACGAAGAGCAGCACAAACAGACCTGGAAGTTCTACCAGTTCTGTTTCACGGATCCACGGTCGACGGCGCCGCCGGACTGCGGCAACCCGATTCCCTGGAACGACAGCTACTTGAGTCGCGCCGGGCTCGAGGGCCTGATCGCGTCGGGGGTGGCCGGCGGACCCGAGATCTGGCTCCTGCAGAACTCCACCAAGCCTCCTCGCACGGACCAGTGGAACGTGGGGATCCACCAGCGACTCGGCTCCTACCTCTTCGGCGTGAGCTACAACAACGTCCGCGGTTACAACGGCCTGATCTGGTTTCCGGCCGCGACGCCCGGCGCGACGCCCGACAAGCCGGACCGGTTCGGCCATCTCATCCACGCCAACGGGTTCGGGACGATCCTCTACTCGAGCTACAGCCGGAGGACCTGGTACGACGCGGTCTTCGTGACCGCCGAGCGCCCCTACACGCCCTCTTCGAACTGGGGCTTCTCGATCACGTACACGTACGCGAACTCGAAACAGCTGGGCAACGAGAACAAGATCGAGGGCACCGCGTTCGGGTTCGATTTCTTCCACCCCCAGAACCTCCGGAAAGTGCGCGGCGACAACGACGAGCGCCACCACGTCGTGGCTTCGGGGATCCTGGGCCTACCCTGGGACGTCCGGTTCTCGACGTTCCTGACGCTCGGCTCGGGCGTGCCCTTCACCATCTTCGACTTCTCGCACGAAGCGGCCTCCATTCGCTGGAACGAAGGCAATCCTCACCGCACCCGGAACATCTTCGGGCTCTGGGCCTACGAGAGTCTCGATCTGCGGCTCGCGAAGGATTTCCCCATCTCCAGCGGAGTGAGGCTGGGCGTCCAGGCCGACGTGTTCAACGTGACGAACTTCAAGAACTTCTGCGGTTTCGAGGGCTTCTACCTGAGCACCAACCTCGGCAAGCCCAACTGCCAGTACAACACCCGGCGTGCCCAGCTTGGAGTGAACGTCGGTTTCTAATGCGAGGCTGATCGGCTCCGGTGCCGCGCGAGGCTGAACTCGACATCCGAGGGGGCGGGGCGATTCCCGCCCCCTCGGTTTATCCGCGTCCTCGCCTGCGCCGCGCGGCCGTGCCGGTCCTCCTCCTCCTTCTCTCGTCCTGTCGCGCCGCGCCCGTCCCCGGGCCGCCGGCTCCGGAGGCGGCGCCCCGGATGGCCGCCCCTTTTCCCGAGAAGCTGCTCGATCTCGTCGAGCGGCGCACGTTCGATTACTTCTGGGACCTGGCGAACCCGGCCAACGGGCTCGTGCCCGACCGCGCGCCCACGAAGTCTTTCTCGAGCATCGCGGCCGTCGGATTCGGTCTGACCGCGTACCCGATCGGCGTCGAGCGGGGATACGTCACGCGCGAGGCGGCGCGCGACCGCGTGCTGGCGACGCTCCGATTCTTCACGGCGTCGCCCTCCGGCTCCGAGCCCGCCGGCCGGACCGGGCATCGGGGTTTCTTCTACCACTTCCTCGACATGGAAAGCGGGTTACGCTGGGAGAGGGTCGAGCTCTCCACGATCGACACGACCCTTCTCTTAGCCGGCGTTCTCTTCTGCGAGTCCTACTTCGATCGGAAGGACCCGGGTGAGGAGGAAATCCGGCGCCTGGCCGAAGACCTCTATCGCCGGGCCGACTGGGCGTGGGCGCGCGCTCGTCCCCCTCTCGTCTCGCACGGCTGGACCCCGGAAGAGGGATTCAACGCCTACGACTGGCACGGCTACGACGAGTCCATGATCCTCTACGTTCTCGCGCTCGGCTCCCCGACGCATCCGGTCGAGCCCGAAGCGTGGACCGAATTCACGCGCACGTACCGCTGGGAGGACTTCGAGGGACAGCAGTGCGTCGGCTTCGCACCGCTCTTCGGCCACCAGTACTCGCACGTCTGGATCGACTTCCGCGGCATCCGCGACGCGTACATGCGAGGAAAAGGGATCGACTACTTCGAGAACTCGCGCCGCGCGACGTACGTCCAGCGCTCCTACGCGATCCGGAACCCGGACGGCTGGAAGGGCTACGGCGAGAACGTCTGGGGTCTCACGGCGTGCGACGGCCCTCTGGACGGGACGCTGACGATCGACGGGCGGCCGCGCCGATTCTTCTCCTACGCCGCGCGCGGCGTCTCGAAAAGGGAGGTCCGCGATGACGGCACCCTCGCGCCGACCGCCGCGCTCTCCTCTCTTCCGTTCGCGCCCGAGATCGTGCTGCCCGCTCTGGCCGAGATCCACCGGCGTTACGGCGCCAGCCTCTTCTCCCGCTACGGGTTCCTCGACGCGTTTAACCCGACGCTCGACGAGGGCGCCCCCGTGGAGCACGGCCGGATCGTGAAAGGCTTCGGCTGGATCGACGTCGACTCTCTCGGAATCGACCAGGGCCCGATCGTCGCGATGATCGAAAACTACCGGTCGGAGCTCGTCTGGAAAACGATGCGCGAGAATCCCCACATCGTGCAGGGGCTCAAGCGGGCGGGCTTCACGGGCGGATGGCTCGACGCCGCCGCGAACTAGCCCTTCTCCTCTCGCTCGTGCCGGCGGTCGCCGGCTGCGCGGGCGGACACGACGGCCGCGCAACCGTGCGGTTCTGGGGCATGGGGCGCGAGGGAGAGGTCGTGCGCGATCTCGTCCCCGACTTCGAGCGGAAGAATCCCGGAGTCCATCTGGTGGTCCAGCAGATCCCGTGGACCTCGGCGCACGAAAAGCTCCTGACCGCGGTCGTCGGCCGCTCGACGCCCGATATCGCGCAGCTCGGCAACACGTGGATCCCGGAGTTCGCCGGCATCGGCGCGCTCGATCCCTTGGACGGCAGCGTCGCGAAGTCTGCGGCCGTTTCCGCGGAACGCTATTTTCCGGGCGTCTGGGCGACGAGCCGCTACGACGGAGCGGTCTACGGGATCCCCTGGTACGTCGACACGCGCGTTCTCTACTACCGGCGGGACCTCCTGGCCCGCGCGGGCTACCCGGCCGGGCCACGGACTTGGAGCGAGTGGCGCGACGCGATGTGGAAGGTGAAGCAGATCCAGCCCCCTTCCGCGCACCCGTTCCTGCTGCCGACCAATGAGTGGGAGCAGCTCGCGATTCTCGGCCTGCAGAAAGGCTCGCCGCTTCTCGCGGAGAACGGCACGCGCGGCGCCTTCTCGGGCCCCGAGTTCCGCGCGGCCGCCGAGTTCTACGTCGGGATCTTCCACCAGGATCTGGCGCCGATCGTCAGCTACTCCCAGCTCGGCAACGCGTACCAGGAGTTCGCGCGGGGAAACATCGCGATGTGGATGACGGGTCCGTGGAACCTGGGTGAGTTCCGGCGGCGACTCTCCCCGACGGAGCAGAATCTCTGGATGACCGCGCCGCTGCCGGCTCCGGACGCAACGCCGTGGCCGGGGGTGTCCTTTTCGGGCGGGTCGAGCCTCGCCATCTTCCGGGGCTCGCAGCGCAAGCCGGAGGCGTGGAAAGTGATTGAGTTCCTGTCCGACCCGGCGGTGCAGGCCCGCTTCTATGCACTGTCGGGAGACCTCCCCGCCGTCCGCGCCGCCTGGGACGATCCGGCGCTGGCGCGGGACGAGAAGGCCCGCGCATTCCGCGTCCAGGTCGAGCGCGTCGTGGCGATGCCGAGGGTGCCGGAATGGGAGCAGATCGCGCAGCACACTGCCGAGCGTCTCGAAGCCGCCATCCGCGGGAGGGAGAGTCTTTCAGCGGCTCTCGCGGCGATCGACCGGGACGTCGACCGCATCCTCGAGAAGCGGCGCTGGATGCTCGCACGCCGCACAGGTGGCCATGGCCGTTGACCGGCGGCGCGTTCCGGGCGAGGTCCGCGCGGCGCTCTTCTTCCTCGCGCCGGGCCTCCTCGTCATCGGACTCTTCTTCCTGCTGCCGATCGCCGCATCGGTCCTGCTCTCCCTCACCGACTTCGACATCTACGCGCTCGGCGACGTCCGAAACGTCCGCGTGGTCGGGCTTCGGAACTTCTCCCGGCTTCTCGCCGATCCGCTGTTCTGGACCTCGCTGCGCAACACGTTCTACTTCGTGCTCGTCGGCGGTCCGCTGACGCTCTCCGTGGCTCTCGCGGCCGCGCTCCTCCTGCACTCGAAGCTCGTGCGCTGGAAAGGGCTCTTCCGGACGATCTTCTTCGCGCCCTACATCACGACTCTCGTCGCGGTGGCGATCGTCTTCCGGTACCTCTACCACCCCCGCTTCGGCGGCCTGAACCGGGTTCTCGAGCTCTTCGGCATTCCCGCGATCGACTGGCTCGGCAATCCGAAGTGGGCGATGCCCGCGATCATCCTGCTCGCGGTCTGGAAGAACTTCGGTTACGCGATGATCCTCTTCATCGCCGGGCTCCAGGCGATCCCGGAGTCCCTGTACGAGGCCGCCCGACTGGACGGCGCGGGACGCCTGCAGCTCTTCCGGAGAATCACGGTGCCGATGCTCGCGCCGACGTTCCTCTTCCTCGGGGTTCTGACGACCATCGGGTACTTCCAGTTCTTCGCGGAGCCGTACGTCATGACGGGGGGAGGCGGTCCGCTGAACGCGACGCTCTCGACCGGCCTTCTCATGTACAAGCAGGGCTTCCGCTGGTGGAACATGGGTTATGCGGCGGCGATCGCCGTGGTGCTGGGCCTCGTGATTCTCGCCTTCAGCGCGCTCCAGTTCCGGATCGAGAGGAGGCGGAACGCGTGAAACGTCCGGTGGCGAGCGTGCTCCTCCACCTCGTGCTGCTCGTCGGCGGGGTGGCGGCGCTGGCCCCCCTCGCGTGGATGGTCGCGGCTTCTCTCATGCCGACGGGCGAGGCGAACTCGTTCCCTCCCCGCTTTCTCCCTTCCCGCCCGACTCTCGTCCACTACCGGGAGCTTTTCACGCGCCTGAACATCGGCCGCACGTTCGGAAGCAGCCTCCTCGTCGCGTCGGCGACCACGATCGTCTCGCTGCTCTTCAACTCGATGGCCGGCTACGCTTTCGCGAAGCTCCGATTTCCGGGGCGCGACCGGCTGTTCGGCGCGCTCCTCGTGGCGATGGTCATCCCCGCACCGATCGCCATGCTGCCGCTCTTCCTGCTCCTCCGGTCGCTCGGGCTCGTCAACAGTTACGCGGGCGTGGTCCTCCCCGCGGCCTCGACCATTCTGGGCGTCTTTCTCATCCGGCAGTTCGCGCGAGGAATCCCGGATGACCTGCTGGACGCGGCGCGCCTGGATGGAGCTGGAGAGCTCAAGCTCTACCGGAAGATCGTGCTGCCGCTGCTGCGGCCGGTGCTGACGACGCTCGCCATCGTGACGTTCCTCGCGACGTGGAACGACTTCATCTGGCCGTTGATCGTTCTGACGGACGAGCGCCGGTACACGCTGCCGGTGGCGCTCGCGAGCCTCGTCGGCGAGCACGTCCAGGACACCGAGCTGATGATGGCGGGATCGGTCCTGACCGTGCTGCCGGTGCTGCTCCTCTTCCTCCTCCTGCAAAAGCAGTACATCGAGGGGATCACGCTCGGGGGCTTGAAGGAGTGAGACGGGTCGCGCCGGTCCTCGCGGCCGCGCTCCTACTTTCCTCGTCGCCGGTCGAGCAGGGGCGGCGCGTCCTCGACGGCTTCGACAACGCGGCGGGCTGGACGGCCGCGCCTTCCGACGGCGTGCGGCTCGTCCTCTCGACGGATGTCGGCGCGGGAGGGAGCGGAAAGTCGCTTCGAATGGACTTCGACTTCAGCGGGCATGCGGGATGGGCCGCCGTGCGCAAGGCGTTCCCGGTCCGGCTGCCCGAGAACTGGGTGATGGACCTCCGTCTGAAGGGGGACACGCCCCCGCAGACCCTGGAGTTCAAGCTGCTCGACGCCTCCGGCGAAAACGTCTGGTGGTCGGTGCGCCGTCCATACGAGTTTCCGCGGGAGTGGACGACGGTGCGCATCCGGAAGCGGCAGGTCTCTTTCGCGTGGGGCCCGGCCGGAGGCGGGGAGCTGCGGGACCTCGGATTTCTCGAGGTGACGGTGACCGCGGCTGCCGGAGGCAAGGGGACCGTCTGGCTCGATAACCTGACGCTGGAGGAGCTGCCGCCGGCGACGGCGAAGCCGCCTCCGGCGACCGCGATCGCTTCGTCCGCCGCGCCGGGGTCCGCGTCCGGACTCGCGCTCGACGGGAATCCTGCGACGGCGTGGCGGAGCGCCGGCGGCCCGGGGGAGACCGCGGAGTTTTCGATCGACCTCGGCCGGCGTCGCGAGTTCGGCGGCCTGGTGCTCGACTGGGACGCCCGCGACTTCCCGCGGAAATACTCCGTCGAGGTCTCGGACGACGGGAAAGCGTGGACTCTCCGCAGGGAGGTTTCGGGAGCGCGGGGGGGACGCGCCTCTCTGTACCTTCCCGATTCGGATTCGCGCTTCGTTCGCCTCAAGCTGGCAGAGAGCTCGCGGGGTCAGGGGTACGGCCTTCACGAAGTGGGCATTCGCCCGCCCGAGTTTTCGGACACGCCGACCGCTTTCCTCCAGAACGTCGCGCGCGACGCCCCGCGCGGCGCGTGGCCGCGTTCGTTCGTGGGCCAGGGACTCTACTGGGCGCTCGTCGGGGTCGACGGCGGCCGCGACGAGGGACTCCTGTCCGAGGACGGAGCGCTGGAGACGGGGCGCGGCGGCTTTTCGCTCGAGCCCTTCCTCTGGAGTGGCGGAAAGCTCCGGGGGTGGAGCGACGCCGAGGAGTCGCACGCTCTCGCGAACGGGGATCTACCGATTCCCTCGGTCACGCGCCGTTATCCCGGAGGCCTCGAGCTCGAGGTGACCGCCTTCGCCGACGGCCCTCCGGCCGGGTCGACGCTCCGGGCGCGATACCGCATCCGCAACACGGGCGCGTCGCCTCTGACCGGAAAGCTCTTCCTAGCGGTCCGGCCGATCCAGGTCAACCCTCCGTCGCAGTTCCTGAGCCTGCCCGGCGGCTTTTCTCCCATTCGGACGGTCGAACGCGACGGAGACGTGCTGCGGGTCGACGGGAACCATTCGGTCGTGGTGCTCGATCCGCCCGACGGATTCGGCGCTTCTGCGTTCGGCGGCGGCGAGATCTCGTCGTGGCTCGCGGAGGGAAAGCTTCCTCCGGCCACCTCGGCCGCGGACCCCGACGGCTTCGCGTCGGCCGCCTTCGCGTGGGGCTTCCAGCTTTCCGCGGGCGGCTCGCGCGACGTCGTCGTGGCGGTGCCGCTGGCGGAAGCGCCGGTCGAACCGCGGGAGTGGGGCGGCGGGTTCGACCGTCGGCTCGCCGAGGCGGTGCGGGGGTGGGAAGAGGAGCTCGGCGGCGTCGTCCTCGATCTGCCCGGCCCCGCCGCGGCGTTCGCGCGGACCGTGCAGTCAAACGTGGGCTGGATCCTCGTCAACCGCGACGGACCCGCCATCCAGCCGGGCTCGCGCTCCTACTCCCGCTCCTGGATCCGCGACGGCGCTCTCACGTCCGCGGCCCTGCTGAGGCTGGGGCACGGCTCCGTCGCGCGCGACTTCCTCCGGTGGTTCGCGCCGTTCCAGTTCGAGGACGGGAAGGTGCCGTGCTGCGTGGATCGGCGCGGCGCGGACCCGGTCCCCGAGAACGACAGCCACGGCGAGCTCCTGTACCTCGCGGGCGAGTACTACCGGTTCACGGGGGACCGCGCGACGATCGAAGCGGTATGGCCGCATCTGGCGCGGGCGGCCGCCTACATCGACGCGCTGCGAGCGAAGCGGCGGACCCCGGAGTACGCGACTCCGGGTAAGCGCATCTTCTACGGCCTCCTCCCCGAGTCGATCAGCCACGAGGGCTACTCGGCTCATCCCGTGCACTCGTACTGGGACGACTTCTGGGGGATCCGCGGCCTCTCCGACGCGGCGGAGCTCGCGCGGGCCCTGGGACGCGACGCCGACGCCCGGCGGTTCACAACGTCCCGCGATGAAATGCGCGCCGAGGTCCATGCCTCGATCCGCCAGGTGATCGCGTCGCGCGGCATCGACTTCGTGCCGGGCTCCGCGGAGCTCGCGGACCTGGACGCCACATCGACGACGATCGCGCTCTCGCCCGGCGAAGAGGGGAAGAGGCTGCCCCCGCGCGAGCTCGCTCGAACCTTCGAGAGGTACTGGGAGAGCTTCCTCGCTCGACGGGCCGGCACGAACAGCCAGGAGGCTTACACGCCGTACGAGTGGCGGACCGTCGGGGCGTTCGTCCGGCTGGGGTGGAGGGAGCGGGCGAAGGAGCTGGCGGACTTTCTCTTCGCGGACCGCCGACCGGCGGCGTGGAACCAGTGGGCCGAGGTCGTCTGGCGCGATCCGCGCGCGGCGAAGTTCATCGGCGACATGCCGCACGGCTGGGTCGGCTCGGACTACATCCGGTCGCTGCTCGACTTCTTCGCTTACGACCGGGGGGAGGACGGCGCGCTCGTGCTCGGCGCGGGAGTGCCGGCCGACTGGGTCCGCGCGCCGGGCGGCGTCTCGGTGCGCGGGCTTCGGACGCGCTGGGGCCGGCTCGACCTCTCGATCCGGGAGGGCTCGGAGGGCCTTCGGGTCTCGATCGCCGGCGGTCTCCGCATTCCTCCCGGGGGGTTCGCTCTCCGCCCTCCGCTCGCGGGCGTCCCGCGACGCGTCACCGTCGACGGGAAGCGCGTGCCTTTCGCCGGGTCCGAGCTCGTCGTCGAGAAGGTGCCGGCCGAGATCCTATTTTCGCGCTGACGTCGAGCGATGCCCCGTTCGTCCGGATCACCCCGGCATAGAACCACGCGCTCGCTTTCGGCGTGCGCTTCTGGGTCGAGTAATCGACGTGCACGATCCCGAACCTCTTCGAGTAGCCGTGACTCCACTCGAAGTTGTCGAGAAGAGACCAGACGAAGTAGCCGCGCAGGTCGACCCCCGCTTCGATCGCGCGTCGCGCGGCGCGTAGGTGCTCGAGAAGGTAACGAACCCGCCGCGCGTCGGGGACGAGATCTTCGGCGCGCGCCGGATCGCGGAACGCCGCGCCGTTCTCGGTGACGTACAACGGGAGATCGCCGTAGCGGCGGCGCACCCAGAGGAGCGCTTCGGTCAGTCCGGCCGGATAGACCTCCCAGCCCGTCGCCGTGTGGACGCCGCGCGGACGGACGGGCGCCTCGGAGAACGGCCAACACGTCGGATCGTGGCGCATCACTCCTCGCTTGTAGTAGTTGACACCCAGGAAATCGATCCGTTCCGAGACTCCGGAGAGATCCGGCTCGGGAATCGGCCAGGTCTCGCCGAAAAGGGAGGGGAAATCTTCCGGATACCGCCCCCGGAAGACCGGGTCCAGGTACTGCCGGTTCATGTAGATCTCGGAGCGCCGCGCCGCGCCGCGGTCGCGCGCGGATGGCGAGGCCGGATGCTTCGGCTCCAGGTTCACGACGAGACCGATCTGGTGCCGGCCGCTCGCCCGGTAGGCGCGGACCCCGGCGGCGTGCGCGCGCAGGAGGTTGTGGGAAGCGATCGCCGCCTCGAACAGGCTCCGGTGGCCCGGAGCGAGCGTGCCGTGGAGATACCCGCCGTCGGTTACGACCCACGGCTCGTTCAACGTGCTCCAGTAGCTTACGCGGTCGTCGAGCCGTCGGAAGAGCGTCGACGCGTATTCCGCGAACCGGTCGGCGATATCCGGATTGAGCCACCCGCCGCGGTCCTCGAGGGCCGCGGGCAGGTCCCAGTGAAAGATCGTGACGAACGGCTGGATCTCTCTCTCCAGCAGCGCGTCCACGAGGCGGTCGTAGAACGCGAGGCCGCGAGGGTTCGCCTTTCCCGCGCCCCGGGGCAGGATCCGGCTCCAGGAGACGCTGAACCGGTAGGCGGTCAGGCCGAGCTGCGCCATCCACTTCACGTCTTCCCGGAAGCGCCGGTAATGATCGCACGCGACGTCCCCGGTGTCGCCTCCGTCGACGAGCCCGGGCGTGTGCGAGAAGCGGTGCCAGTTGGAAGGCGCGGCTCCGTCGGCGAGCGGCGATCCTTCGACCTGGTAGGCGGACGTCGCCGCCCCCCAGAGGAAGCCTTTCGGAAAAAGGAACGGGGTTTTCGCGCGCGCCGGCTTCCGCGTCATTCGCGGAGTCGAGGCGAGTCGCCCTTGACGCGCTCTTCCGTCGCGGCGTCGAAGACGTGCATTCGCTCGAGCTCGACCCACAGGTCGAACCGCTCGCCGACCCGCGGATTCTGGTGCGGCTCGAGCTTCCCGACGACGGTCGCCTCCCCCGCGCGGCCGTGCACGAGCAAGGCGTCGCCGAGTGGCTCGACGACGTCGACCACGAGCGGCAGCGGCGCGCTCTGACCGCGAGCCTCCTCGCGCGAAGGCACGAGGTCCTCCGGCCGGATCCCCAGGATCACTTTCGTTCCCCCGGGCAGGCGCGGCGCGAGCGCCGACGGAATCGGGAGCGAGAATCCGCTCGCGGCGGCGTGCCCGTCGTCCAGCGTGGCGGGAAAGAAGTTCATCGGCGGCGTCCCGACGAAGCTCGCGACGAAGAGATTCTCGGGACGGTCGTAGATCTCCTGAGGCGTCCCGAGCTGCTGGATCTTCCCGCGGTGCATGACCGCGATCCGGGAGCCCATCGTCATCGCCTCGACCTGGTCGTGCGTGACGTACACGGTCGTCGTCTTCAAACGCTGCTGAAGCCTCTTGATCTCGGCGCGCATCTGGACCCTCAGCTTCGCGTCGAGGTTCGAGAGAGGCTCGTCGAAGAGGAAGACCGCGGGATGCCGCACGATCGCCCTTCCGAGAGCGACCCTCTGCCGCTGGCCTCCCGAGAGCTGCGCCGGTTTTCGATCCAGGAGCGACGCCAGGCCCAGCAGCTCCGCCGCTTCGGCGACGCGCGCTTCTCTCTCGGCGTCCGGCGTACGGCGCATCCGGAGACCGAACTCCAGGTTCTCCCGGACCGTCATGTGGGGATAGAGCGCGTAGTTCTGGAAGACCATCGCGATATCGCGGTCCTTCGGCGCCACGTCGTTGACGACGCGGTCGCCGATCGCGACCGTGCCGCGGGAGATCTCCTCGAGGCCCGCGATCATCCGGAGCGCGGTCGTTTTCCCGCACCCCGAAGGCCCGACCAAGACCAGGAACTCTTCGTCGAGGACGTTCAAGTTCAGGTCCTCGATGACGAAGACATCGCCGTATTTCTTGTCGACCCCGCGGAACGTCACTCCTGCCACGGAAGCCTAGTTATGGCAACCGCGCCCGGGATGCAAGGACGGCCGGCCCTTTCGACGGAGCCCGGGCCGGTTCTCGATATCCTTCGGCCGGCCGTGATTCCGAAACCTCCGTTTCCAGGCGACTTTTCGGTCGAAGCCGAGCGGGAGCTCTTCGGCAGGATCCAACCGCGGCTCTCCGACCTCTGGAACGCTCTCTCCGCGCGGGAAGAGCAGGCCTACACCTCGGTCGTCGTGCCGTCGCTGACCCTCGATCCGGGCGAGCTCGAGAAGCTCGAAGGGTCGAGCTACTACGAGGAGCGGCTTCTCTTCCTGCTGATCCGGCTCCGGAACCCGCAGGCGCGCATGGTGTACGTCACTTCGCGGCCGGTGCACCCTCTCATCCTCGAGTACTACTTCCAGCTCCTCGCGGGGATTCCCGCGAGCCACGCCCGCTCGCGGCTCACACTCCTCTGCGCCTATGACGCCTCGTCGCGTTCCCTGACCGAGAAGATCCTGGAACGCCCCCGCCTGATCCAGCGGATTCGTTACGGCATCGGCGACCCGAACCGCGCGTTCCTGACCGTGTTCAACTCGACGCCGCTGGAGCGCCGGCTCGCCGTCCTGCTCGGAATTCCGCTGAACGGAGTGGATCCGGAGCTGGAGCACCTGGGGAGCAAGTCCGGCGGCCGCAAGGTCTTTCGCGAAGCGGGCGTCGCGCTGCCCGAGGGATTCGAAGACCTTCGCTCGGAAGACGACGTCCTGGGCGCGCTCGAAACCCTGCGCGGCCGGCGTCCCGGAATTCGCCGCGCCGTGATCAAGCTCGAGAAGAGCTTTTCGGGGGAGGGGAACGCTCTTTTTCGCTACCCCGAGGAGGCCGGACGCTCCGCGCTTTCCGATGCTCTCCGGCGCGCGGAGTTTTCGGTTCCGACGGAGACGCCGGCCGCGTACCGGAAGAAGCTCGAAGCGATGGGCGGAATCGTCGAAGAGTTCGTAGAAGGCGGGGAGACCCGCTCCCCGAGCTGCCAGCTCCGCATCGATCCGCACGGGAGGGTGATCCTCATTTCCACCCACGATCAGCTGCTGGGCGGACCCACGAGCCAGGTCTATCTGGGCTGCCACTTTCCGGCCGACGACGGTTACCGCCGGCAGATCCAGGAGGCCGGGCGGCGCATCGGCGAGGTCCTGGCGGCGCGCGGCGTCGTGAGCCGGTTCGGGGTGGATTTCCTCGTCCGCCGTGCGACCGGTTCGGAGAGGTGGGAAGTCTTCGCTCTCGAGATCAACCTCCGGATCGGTGGCACGACCCATCCCTTCCTGGCGCTGGAGTTCCTGACCGGGGGAGAGCTCGATCCCGAGTCCGGCCTCTTCCACTCGCCGAGCGGCCTCGCCAAGTTCTACCGCTCGACCGACAACCTGAGGTCGGCTGCGTATCGAGGTTTGACGCCCGAAGACCTGCTCGAGATCACGACGATCAACCACCTCCACTACAGCCAGGGCACCGAGACCGGAGTTCTCTTTCACATGATGGGGGCGATCTCCGAGTTCGGAAAAATCGGCCTGACCGTGATCGGCAACGGCCCCGATTCCGTGGATGCGATCTACGACAACGCGATCGCGGTCCTCGACGCGGAGACGGCGTACGGGTGCGGCAGCGCGCGGCCGCCCGGAAGGACCGCGCCGGACCCGGATGCGCGCCCGACGAGGCGCGAACGTCGCGACACGATCGCCGTCCCGCGGATCTGGCCGGATCCGAGCTGAACCGCTTCAGCGGAAAACGTAGGCGGCGTTGACGAAGGCGCGCCACTCCGCCTGCGTGCGGCGGTCCTCGAAGGGTCCGGGATAGGTCGTCTTGCGGCTGTACCAGGCGTAGGCCGCTCCCACCCCGATCGGGCCGAAGAGCGGGATGCGCCCGGATGCCCGGACGAACTGCAACGTGTTGTTGTCCGAGACCCCGTTGACCGTGCGCGCCCAGGCGACGCCGTAGCCCAGAGCCAGGACCTCCCGTGCTCCGACATAGAGGCGTGCCCCGACGCGCGCTCCGCCTCCCGGAGCGTAGTCGTAGTTGCGCCCCGTCTCGGGGTGGACGAAGTCGGTCGTCTGGATCCCGGCCAGCGGAATCGCGATGAGCGAGACCTCGGTCAGGCCGAAGACGCCCTTGCGGATGTCGTACTTGGACAGCAGGCCGGCCGAGAAGATCTGCGCGCCGAACACCTGGGAGGCGTTGTTCAGGTACTCGTACTCCTGGGCGAAACCGAAAATGCTCCGCACCGACGCGGTGTTGTCGCCGAGCTCCCAGCCCTTCAGGATTCCGCGCTCCTCGATCCGCGTGAAAAGAACGCCGCCCGGCGAGCTCGCGTCGAGCCCGACGTAGAAGGAATCGAAGGGACGCGAGATGTCGCCCGAGAAGGGATCGCCGTAGAGGAACGAAACCGAAAGGATGCCCTGGTCCGGATGGTCGCCCCTCGTGAAACGCCGGTAACCGAGATCGGTGGAGAGAACCACGAGGGAAGGAAACCGATCCGGCGGATTCTCGAAGTCGCGGAACGAATCGCCCCGGAGCAGGCGGTTCAAGAGCGCGGCCGGATTGATGATCCCGGCGGCGATCTCCCGGATCGCGCGATTCGCCCCGCTGACGGTGTTATCCAGGATCATCGCGGCGGCCCGGTGCGCGACCTCTCCCCGAGTCATCCCCCCCAACGTCGTGTTGACGAGGTCGTTGGTGGAGGGGCGGGTATTCTCCATGCAGCACTCCCAGATGAGGCTCCCCATCAGCGTGAAAACGCTCGATTCCCAGAAGCTGTAGCCGTTCTCGCGCGCTGCGTTGAAGAAGAGGCTCCCGTGGTACGGGTGCGAGGACTGGTTGACGACGAACGTGTCCGGGTCGTACCCGAAGCCGCGCCGGAAGTTTCTCCGGACGGTCTCCGTCGAGATGTACGCGTAGTCGTACTTTCCGATGTAGCGATCGAACGCCCACGGAAGGAGCTCCAGCAGCGCGACCTCGCTCGCCGCCGTGAAAAAGCGCCGGCGGCCGGGGGGCCGAACCGGCTCCGGAGCGTGCTTCGCTTCTTCCTGCCGGACCTTCTCCTGCCGGGCCTCCTCGAGGCCCAGCGAGAAGCCCGATTGCGGAGTCGGCTGCGCGGGGTCCGAGGACAGGCTTAAGCCTGTCTCGAGCGAGACTCCGTCGAACATTGCGAACCGCCGGGCACTTTCGTCCTGCGCTCGCCGCGCACTTTCGTCCTGCGCTCGCCGCGCAGTGTCCTCCTGGGCCGCGAGCGGACGAGCCAGGAACGTCAATGCCGCGATGGCGGCTGCGGCGCTCCATCTCCGTCCGGACCCGCGGTCCGTGCCTCTCTTCCCCATCCCGCCCGCTGTGACGCGAAAACGGTGCCAGCGCGGAGGCAGAGCGCCACAAAAAGAATGTCTGCGGCCACGTTGAAGAGAAAAAGAGACCGCCTCGATTCGTGATCCATGACCGCGGAGAGCGAGAACTGGAACGCCGCGACCACGACGACCCCGATCCAGGTTTCCGCGCGAAGGCGATCCGGACGATTTCGCGCGCGAAGCCGCAGCGCGAACGCCGCGACGAGATTCACCATCAGGTAGGCGATCACGCGGGAGAGGCGAGCCGGCACGATCCGCTCCTTCGCGCGGGACCAGATGGCACAGGTTCCGGCCCGGGCTCGGGCGAGTCGCCCCGACTCCCGGGAGTAGTTGCCGACGTTGGCCGGCCTCACGTCGAACGCGTGGGAGGCGCATCGCTCGAGCGCTTTCCACATTCGTCGCGGATGCGCGGCGTAGAACCGCGCGAGACATCCGTATCCGATGCGGCCGAAGAAATCCCTCCGAAAGCGCGGGTCGTCGATCGGCACGTTCGGACTGAATGCGGTCGTGCCAACGAGCCGATCGAGCCCGGGAGAGAGATCGAGCTCGGCGAGGTCCCGCTTCGGCTCCGCCGAAGTCGTCAGGAGCTCGCGAAAAACGGCGTTGTAGAGATGAACGCGGCCGAGCGGTCCGGAGAGGCCGCGGAGGTACGCAAGCGAAACGAGGCAGACTCCGGCGGCCCCGATGACCAGGTGGCGTCGGCGGCTGGCATCCCGATCTCCCCACGACAGGCGGATCGCGAGGAGGGCGAGCAGGGGACCGAGCAGCGCGTTCTGAGGTCTCGAGGTCGCGAGGAGTGTCGCGGAGAGCAGGAACGCCGCCGGCATCCAGAGCGGAGGATCCTGCCGCTGCGCCACGAGGAGCGCGAGACCGATCGAGCCGAGGAAGAAGACGAGGGCCGCGGGCTCCGTGTAGAACGAGTTCAGGTACGAGACGTAAGCGACGTCGGTAAAGATCACGAGGAGCAGGAGCCCGCCGGAGATGGAGAGCGCCGGCCGGAGCGAACGCAGCGCTTCGAGAATCAGTCCGAACGCGACGAGAAAGCCGAGCAGGTTGGCCACGCCGATCGCGCGGAGATCGAAACCTCCGGGGGGAGAGATCACCAGCCCGATGAACACCGAGAGGATTCCAAACAGCGTCTCGCTCGAGTAGCAGCAGAGGCCGTGAAACCAGATTCTTTTCGGGTCGAAGCGATACTCCGGAACGATCCAGTCGAAGAAGGCCGCGTTTCCGATCTCCGGCGGAGGGAAGATTCCGAGAGGCTCGGCGACCCGGGAAAAGTCGCCGTTGTTCGCGAGGCCGACGACCGGCGGGACGAAGAGCTGGTATCCCGCGACGGCGGCGGCGATGGCTAGAAGAACGACCTCGAAGCTACGAAGTGACCTTCGCCTCCGTCGCGATGGTCGATCGGTGTCGATGGAACTGCAGCCGGCACGCTGCGGCACAGAATAGTGCGAGCTGATCGGCGAAAAGAGCTCCGGTCAACCTCTGCTCGGAGGCTGCGGCTCGACGGCGACCCCGTGGACGTAGACCATCTCTCCTCCCAGCCAGCCCGAGATGAAGATCAGGATCACGCCGAGCACGGAGAGCAACACCGGCGCTCCCGCTTCCCGGGCCCCGCGGCGAATCCACAGGTCGACGACGAAGACGGCAACTGCCGCGAGGTTGATGGACATGTGCCAGACGCCCAGTCTCTTGACCCTCGGATCGGAAAGGGAAAGCAGATCGATCAGCCCCGGCACGGCCGCGAGAAGGGCGCCGACGGTGCCTCCCGCCATCGTGTAGAAGGCGACGTCCTTCCATACGGGGCCGCCCCACCCGAAAACGAAGACCAGATCGCAGACGAGGGAAAAAATCCAGAGACCGATGGGGAAGGCGACGAGAATCGGATGGATCGGGTGTCTGCCGACGCTGGCGGGACTGGCCATGCTTCCTCCTGTTGTGACGAGAGAAACGACGCGGTTCTTCCGGATCCCGGAGCGGTCGGTCAGCGAGCTCTAGAGCGACTTCAGATATTCGATGAGGTCTTTCTTGTCCTGCTCGGAGAGATTCAGGCGCAGATGGCCATTGTAGTGCTCGACGACGGCGGCGTAGTCGGCGAATCGGCCGTCGTGGTAGAAGCCTCCCTGCGCCCGCACGAAGAGTCCTCCCA
>QHVV01000062.1:1737-14017 GCA_003222385.1 Acidobacteriota bacterium | reverse complement strand
GTAGCTCTGGACCATGAGCTTGCCCGCCGCGCGAAGCGCCTCCTGCGCGGCCGCGATCTGCTGCAGGATCTCGGCGCAGGGCCGGTTGGCCTCAAGCATCCGCTCGATCCCGTCCACCTGCCCGCGCGCCCGGTTCAAACGGCGGCGGACATCGGTCTTTCTCTCGTCGGTGACGAAAGGCGGCCCGACGACCGGCAGAAGTGCCTGGGCTCCCTGTTTTGGAGTCATTGCACGGCAGAATTATACTCCCCCGGAGTATATTCCCGATGGGTCCGAGCACTCCCACGGCAATCACAACCGGGCGCGCCTCAGCCGGAGAGCGTTTCCGATCACGGACACAGAGCTGAAGCTCATCGCGGCCGCCGCGACGATCGGAGACAGCAGGATTCCGAAGAACGGATAGAGAACGCCGGCGGCGATCGGGACTCCCAGGACGTTGTAGACGAAGGCGAAGAACAGGTTCTGCCGGATGTTCCGCATCGTGGAATCCGAGAGCCGGCGCGCTCTCACGATGCCCGTCAAGTCGCCCTTGACCAGGGTGACATCGGCGCTCTCCATCGCGACGTCCGTGCCGGTCCCCATGGCGATCCCGACGTTCGCCTGCGCGAGCGCCGGGGCATCGTTGATCCCATCCCCCGCCATCGCGACGATCCGACCCTGGCCCTGGAGCCGCTTGACCACCTCGACCTTCTCCTCCGGCCGGACCTCCGCGATCACATCGTCGAGCCCGAGCGTGCGCGCGACCGTCTGAGCGGTCGTCCGGTTGTCGCCGGTGACCATGACCAGCCGGAGCCCTTCTTCGCGAAGGTCTCGAACCGCTTCGGCAGTGGACGCCTTGATCGGATCCGCAATCGCGAGAAGTCCCGCGGGCCGCCCGTCGACGGCCGCGAGGAGGACGGTCGCGCCGCCGGCTCGGAGAGTTTCGGCGCTCTTCGTCAGCTCCTCCGCCTTCACGCCCTGCTCCTCGAGCAGTCGAGCGTTGCCGAGCGCCACGTCATGGCCCTCGACCGACCCGACGACGCCCGAGCCGGTGCGCGATTCGAAGGACTCGGCGTGCGCGGGCTGGATCTTCCGTTCCCCGGCTCCCCGAACGACTGCGGCCGCCAGCGGGTGCTCGCTCGCCTGCTCCAGGCCGGAAGCCAGCCGAAGGAGCTCGGCCTCGGTGAAAGGAGACACGGCTTGCACGGCCTGGAGGGCCGGCCGACCCTCGGTCAGCGTGCCGGTCTTGTCGACGACGAGCGTGTTCACCTCGCGCAGGACCTCGATCGCCTCCGCGTTCTTGAAGAGAACCCCGGCGGCCGCGCCCCGGCCCGCGGCGACCATGATGGACATCGGAGTGGCCAGCCCGAGCGCGCACGGGCAGGCGATGATGAGCACGGCGACGGCGTTGACGATCGCGAACGCCATGCGCGGCTGCGGGCCCCAGATCGCCCAGATCACGAACGTGAGGACGGCGGCCAGCACGACCGCCGGCACGAAGACCGCCGCCACCTTGTCCGCGAGCCTCTGGATCGGCGCGCGGCTGCGTTGCGCGTCCGCAACGAGTCGGACAATCTGAGCGAGAAGGCTTTCCGCGCCGACCCGCTCGGCGCGCATCACCAGGGCTCCGGTCCCGTTGACTGTCGCGCCGGTCACCCGGTCTCCGGGATTCTTCTCGACCGGAATCGGCTCACCCGTGATCATGGATTCGTCGACGGCGCTTCGGCCCTCCAGGATCACGCCGTCGACGGGCACCTTTTCGCCCGGCCGGACCCGGAGAGTCTCGCCGGCGCGGACCTCCGCGAGCGGCACGTCCTCTTCATTTCCATCCGGCCGAATCCGGCGAGCCGACTTCGGCGCCAGGCTGAGCAACGCCCGAATCGCCGCCCCGGTCCGGCTCCTCGCGCGCAGCTCGAGGACCTGTCCGAGGAGCACGAGGGTCACGATCACCGCGGCGGCTTCGAAGTAAACGCCGACCGATCCCGAGTCATCGCGGAAAGACGGGGGAAAGAGCGCGGGAGCGATCGTCGCCGCGAGGCTCGCCCAGTCCGATCAAGGTGAACATGTTGGGCGACCGGTTGACAAGTGACTGCCAGGCGCGGACAAAGAACGGCAGGCCTCCCCAGAGCACGACCGGCGTCGCCAGAACGAGCTCGATGAAGTTCCGGGCGGCGTGCGGAATCAGGTGCCCGATCGGATCTCCCGGGATCACGTGGCCCATCCCGATGACGACCAGAGGGAGGCTGAGAAGCGCGCTGACCCGGAACCTGCGGGTCATGTCCGTCAGCTCCGGGTTTTCCTCCTCTTCGAGGCTCACGGTCCGCGGCTCGAGCGCCATGCCGCAGATCGGGCAGTTGCCCGGACCGTCCCGAACAATCTGCGGGTGCATCGGACAGGTCCACTCGGTTTTCGTCGCGGGAGTCGGTATGCCCGCGGGCTCCAGGGCCATTCCGCATTTTGGACAGCTTCCCGGATCGGCTTGGCGCACTTCCGGATGCATCGGACAGGTGTATCCGACCCGGGCATCGGCCGGAGCCGCGGAGGCAGTCGATTCTTCCGCCTTCAAATCGTCGTCCTCATTTCGTGTCCACGAAAACCGTCAGGGTGGTGAACCGGGACTCCCACTCCAGATCCGGCTTCGCCGATCGTTCGAGCAGCGTTGCCCGGATGAGCCACCAGCCGCCGCGATCGAACCGAAGCCGGACTCGACCGTCCGAGTCCGTCTTCGAAAGCGTTCCGGATCTCATGTCGGCGGCGACGAGCCCGACGGAAACATCCGGGACAGGTTGTCCGGCTTTGAGAAGGCGCACCGCGAGCTCTTCTCCGGCAGCCAGCCGCGTGGGGTCTTTCTCCGGAACGAGCTCGAGGTCCATTCCGACCGGAGTCGACCAGTTTTCGTCGTCGCGACTCGCCGGGCTTCCCACGCGCACGAAGGTCTTGGCGTGCTTGATGTAGGACTCGCGCCACCTGCCGGCGCCCTCGGTCTCCCACTTCCTGCCCACCGACTCCCGGGCTCCGATCTCGTCGAGGTATTCACGGACCTCCTTTGGTTGGAGCTCGATCGAGCGCGGCTTCGACTCGACCCAGACCGCCGCAATGCCGGATTTGGAGAACAGCGCACGCAAACGAAGAGCCTTGTTTCCCCCGGCGCCCGGGGCGAGATCGGAGACCGTCCCTCCGAGGCGAGCGGAGGCTCGCGCCAGCCGGTCAGGTTTCACCGGGACCTCGTTCTTCGGGAACGCCATTCCGCTCGTCAGATCGAACCCGACCTCGCGCCCCGGACTCACCCGGGCTCGGCTCGGGAGGATCCAGGTGTCATGAGCGAGGAGGGTACCGGCCAGCGAGAATCCCAGGAGGACTCCGAGCGTCGCGGTCTTCATCGGCTCCCCGAGTGTCCCATCGTCATTCCCGAGTGTTCCATTCCTCCATGAGGCTTGCCCCACCGGATGCGGAGGAAGACGTGGTACGAAACGGGCGAGCTTCCATAAACACGCTCGAGACCCGAAGGGAAACTATAGGCGGTCAGGTCGGCGCCGGCTCCGACTCGTAGAGCCCGCGCGAGAACAAAGTCGTGCAGGTAGCCGAGCGTCAACGCCCCGATCCGAGCGATGTCCGGGACATCGATCGCCGGCGGCACCGCCGAGCCCTTGAACTCCAGAAGCCTCCGGTCCTTCTCGACCCACTCTGCACGGCCGTAGACCTGATCCGAGCGCTTGATCTGATATGCCGCCTCGAGGAGCACCGAGTCGGAGAGGCCATGCTCTTCGTCGTTGTGACCCCAGAGCAGCATTGCGGCAAGGGGCCGGTCTCCCTCCGCTCCGTAATGAAGCGAAGCGGTCGTCCGGTGAAGGTCTCCTGGCGCGGCGGCTTCGGGGTTGCGGAGAAACGCGTGCGACACCTGCGCGGACCAGCCTGCGGGCAGGGAGAGCTTGATCCGTCCGGCCGCCGAATCGATCTTTCCGCCTTCGATGTCCCAGCGATGTTCGTCCGGCTCCGCGCCGTGGAAGGCCGATCCTTCGACGGAGACAGCTTTCCAGCCCGCGCCGACTGTGGCGACGTTAAACGAGATGTGCGTCGAGTCCTGCCAGTGATGACCCAGGGGGGCCGTCGGGTTTTCGCCGGAAGAGGCCCGGTGCATGAAAGCGGTGGGACCGATTGCCGGCTCCCCCACCGGCGCGAGCTGAACCCACCACGCTCCATCGGCGCCCAACGGCGCGCGGTACGTCGCCGAAAGGTTCATGAAGAAGTCGTGCGGATGCTGGTGATCGACGAGGGGACGTCCGCGGTAACTCTCGCCGGTCTGGAAAAGCTCGGGCGAGCCGCTCTTTTCGAAGGTTGCCGGCTCGAGGGAGTTCATCATCATGAGGGACAGGCGGCCTCGTCCCAGGTCGTGGGCAAGATGGAGCATGTTCCAGTTGCTGGACTCCAGAGCGTTGTCGCCGGAGCGGCCGCCCTGATGGTTGTACGAGAGTCGCGCGACACCGAGCACCATCAGGTGCCAGCCGGGCATCGCCATGCCGGCCATCGGGTCGCGCGGCGTCATCCCGGTCATGAGCGTCATGTCGGACTGGAAAAGGTTTCGATCGTCCGGCTTTTGTTCCATTTCCATTCCCATCTGCATCTCGCCGTGCTCGCCGTGGCCGGCATGCGGCGTCTGCGCGGGCGCGGGCGTCGCGGTCGGCGGCGCGGTCGCGCCGTGCTGGTGCGATGAGGGTTGGGGCGCCGGGGTCGGAGTCACCGGCGCCGGGGCATGGTGTTCGTGCTGCGCGAGCGCCGGGGTGGAAATCAGACCCCCGACGAAAAGCGCGGCGAAGAGCGGAAATGTCTTCATCGCGGTCACTTGCGCGGCCGGGCGGCGGCTGCCGAAGGAAGGCGAATCTCGGCGGCGCTTCCGTCCGCCGCGAGGTGCACGACGACGCGCGATCCGGCCTTCAGCTCCGACGCGGTCGCCCTGGCGTTTCCTCGAAAGTACCTCGTCGATTTCGCCAGCGGGACGGAGACGGCCTTTCCGTCCTTCGTCTTGACGTCGAGATGGTCGGGATGGACCGTGAGGATGGTTCCCATGACGTGCCCGTGCCCGTGCGCCAGTGCGAGAGCGGGCAGGACGAACAGGATTGCCATGCAGGAATACGTGATTGCTTTGCGCATGTCTTTCTCCGTCATTGTTTGTGAATGTGTTTTTCCGGAGCTGGAGGTTTCTCCTCGGCTCCTTCGAGAAACTGCTCCGTTTCCTTCCGCTCTTTCATCTCGCCCGGGCTGATCGGGTTCATGCGAGACATCGCTTCCAGGTCCTCCGAAGTGAGGTGCGGAAGACGGCGGATGAAACGGACGAGCTGCCAGGAGGCGCGGTCATCTTCCGCAGTGTCGCTTCCCCAGGCCGGCATCCCCGTGAACCGAACGCCGTTCTTGATGATGAAGAAGAGCTCTCCGTCCGAGAGACGCTGGGTCTCGGGGCGAGTCATGTCCGGCGCCTTGGGGTAGAGGTTCCCGCCGATTTCCGTCTGCCCCTTTCCGTCGTTTCCGTGGCACGAGGCGCAGTGGTCCGCGAAGTGCTCCATCGCGTCTCGAAGAACCTCAGGATTCGACGGTTCCGGGTTCGTCGAGCGCCGCGCTTTCCAGGGAATCGCCACGTGACGCAGGCGTCGCGCCACGAAAGCCTCCACACGGCCGGGTGGCCGGCGCGTATCGATCCCGCGATCGATCAGATCGATCACGGGCGCCACGGCGATGACGATGAGGGTCGTCATAGCGATCAGAGCAATGCGGCCGAGAAGTGCCATTCGTCACCTCGAACCGAAGACCTGCCATCGGGTGCGGAGAATCCGCATCCGTCGAGAGCGGAAGGGTTCGAGGAAACTAGAGTCGGAGAATCGGGGAACTTCGGGAGGGTGGAGGCGAAGAGGCCGGCTCCTGGGCGCGGGTCGCATTCCCGGCTGCCGGTGAAGGAAGCGTCAGTGAAACGAGCGCGATCGTGGGCGCGGGCCCCGGCAGGAGCCCGGGAAGCGCTGTCGCCTTCGCCAGAACGGCGTGACCGCTGCAGTCGTGACGATCACCGGAGGGTTTCGGGGAAGCAGGTTGCGCTTCCCGTTCCGGGCCGTGGCCGGCGCAATGATTCGCGGCCGATGGATGGCCGGCCGGCTGGACTGCGGCCGAGAGGCAATGGAGCTCACAGGAAGCGAGCAGAGTCGGCAGAGCAGCCATCAGGAGAGAAAGCGACAGAGCCAGGAGAACTTTCACGGAGATTTCTCCGCGCTGCCCCTGCAGAAACCGGTCCACATGAGCGTTAAAGGGCGAAGCCTTCGAGGAAATTCCGCTCGACTGCGTCGCTCGGAAGGTCTCAATCCTTGTGCGGAGGCGTGCCGGGAGCATGCATATGCGGCGGTTTTGCCGTGCCCCCTGGAGGCGGCGCTTCCTCGTGGTGCTCCGCCTCCTCGGTCGCGCCTTTCAACTGCGTCTTTTCTTCGTCCGTGATCCCCGGGAGGTGGCGCAGAAACGCCACGACCTGCCAGATCTCGTTTTCCTTGTGCGTCGGACCGAAGGCCGGCATCCCGGTCATCCGGATGCCCTCGCTCACGATCCAGTAGAGCTCTCCGTCGCTGCGGGCCTGGGTGCGCCGGAGCGTCAGGTCGGGAGCCCCCGGGTTCAAGCCCTGTCCGATCTCTCCCGGATCGACTCCCGGCGCGCCGTGGCAGACCACGCAGTTTTCCCGGAAGTGCGCGAGACCTCCCCGGAACGTCTCGGGGTCGGCCGAAAGCGGGTTCCTCCGGTTCGGCGCATGCTTGGCGACCGATTTGTTCAGGGCGTAGGTCGCAAGCTCCTTTTCCGTTTTGCCGGGCGGGATCGTCGCTGCTGTGTTGTACGAGCCAGTCATGACGTACGCGGCCGCCCCGACCGCCACGAGAAGGATTCCGAATATCACTCCGAAAAGAAATCTCACTCGTTCCTCCTTGTCCGTGAACTCTACGCGTGATCCGGCGTGACGCGGCACGCGGGCTCCGGACCGCTCTCGACCTGGACCGTCGCGTGGCTGACCCCGGCCTCCTCGCGGAGGAGGTTCTGTACGTCGCGCAACACCTGTCCGCGCGGGGATTCCACGGACGCCCGGATGTGGATGCTCGCCGAGTGCGACCCCGAGGAGAGCGTCCAGAAGTGGAGGTCGTGCGCCTCCTCCACTCCGGGAAGGGCCAGGATCCGGCAGCGCAGGGAATCGACGTCGATTTCCCGCGGTGCTCCTTCGAGCAGGATGTGCGCGGACTGTCGAAGCAGCGCGACCGCTCGAGGGAGGACGAAGACGGCGATCAGCCCCGACACGGCGAGGTCGAGCCAGGTCCAGCCGGTTTGCGCGATGGCGATTCCGGCGATGACGACCGCGAGCGATGCCGCCGCGTCGATCAACACCTCGAGGTAGGCCGCGCGGGCGTTCAGGCTTCCCCGCCGTTCGGGCGCCAGGATCTTGAGCGAGACCAGGTTGGCGGCGAGACCCAGGACGGCGACCGGGATCATCACGGAGAGACGAATCTGCTGGGGGTTCCGGAAACGTCGGACCGTCTCGTAGAGGAGCCAGCCGCAGACGAGAAGGAGGAGCTGCGCGTTGACGAACGCCGCGAGGACCTCGGCGCGGGCGAGGCCGAACGTGTGCCGGACGGTGGGCGCCCGTCCCGCGAGCATCGTCGCCGCGTAGGCCAGTGTCAGGGCGGCCACGTCGGCGAGCATGTGGTTCGCGTCGGCGACGAGCGCGAGGCTGCGCGAGACGAGCCCCCCGACCACCTCCAGGACGAGCACCGCGACGGTGACCGCGAGCGCGGCACGAAGCCGTGCCTTGCGCGACCCTGGAGATGGAGCGGGCGCGGCCGGAAGGGCTTCGCTCTTCGCGGTCCCGGCCATTAGACTTCCATGACGCATCGGCGCCGTTCCTCCCGGATCCGTCGGATTATAGGAGTCACCTCCGGCCATACTGCGCAAAGCAGCCGGGTTCTGTCACAATTGACGGGCCGGAAGCTCGGCCAGGAATTCGCATCCCGGGAAAGGCGGTTCTGACGTTGACGGTGCGTTCCTTCATTCGCGTTCTGATGATCGCCGCCGTGGCGGCCGGATCGGTTTCGAAGCCGGCCACCGCCCTCTGCTCGTCGTGCTGCGGGGAGAGCTCGCCCGAACCGGGGTTCGCTTCGCCGATGGCCTGCTGCGACGACACGTGCGCTCCGACCATTCGATCGGCACGTCCGACGATTGCGGCGCTGGCGGCCGCGAGCTGCCGGCTCGACCGGCCGATGGCATTCGCGCTTCGCGTCGCCGTTTCACTCGATGTTCCCCGGCCGGGCATCCGATCCGCCCCGACGGTTTCCATCGAAGCTTTTGAATCTCCCCCTCGCCTCCCGCCCGTTCTTCGCCTCTAGACCGCGCTCCGTCCGCCGACTGAATCCCGACTGCCTTTTGCAGCCGGCGCAAGCGATGGAGCGTGTTCATGAAGAGAGTCTGTGACTCGAATGTAGCGGCGATCGCCCTCGCGGCGATCACTCTCTCGACCGGCGTCTCTTCGGCGCGGGGCGACGAACCACGGCAGCAAAACTGGACGGCGCGACTGCGCGGCGCGATCGCGCAAGCTCTCGCCCGCAACCCGGAGCTGACGTCCATGGAAGCCCGGATCGAGGCCGCGCGGCGGAGAGTCTCGCAGGCGGCATCGCTTCCCGATCCGGAGCTCGAGCTGGGGGTGAAGGACGTGCCGGTCGCGAGCCCTTCGCTCTCACGAAGCGACTTCACGATGGAAATGGTCTCGGCGAAACAAAGACTTCCCGCGCCCGGCAAGCTCCCGGCGCAGCAGCGCGCCGCGCAGGCGGAGCTCGACGCTCTCGGGTCGGAGCACGCGCGCCATGTCGCCGAGATCGCCGCCGACGTCGCCGACGCTTTCTTCGCGCTCGTTTCGCTCGACTCGCGCATCGAGATCGTCGAGACGTCCCGCCGGCGCCTCTCGGAAGCCGCGGTCTCCGCCCGCGAACGCTATCGGGTCGGGAAGGGAGCGCAGGCGGACGTGCTCCGGGCGGACCTGGAGAAGACGACTCTGGACGATCGGCTCGCCAACCTGCGTGCGGAGCGGAGATCACAAGCAGCGCGATTCAATACTTTGCAGTTTCTTCCGGCGGGAACGCCTGTCGCGCCTTCGGTCACGGGGCCGGCCTTTCCGATCGACGACCGGCGAGCCGCCTCCGAAGAAGATCTCTTCCGCCAGGCCTCCGAAGAGAGCCCGGCAATTGCCGCGGCGCAGGCGCAACTGCGCGGCGCGGCGGAGAGGCTCGAGCTGGCCCGTGTCGAGCGCCGGCCCGACTGGACGCTGACCGGCTACTACGCCCGGCGGGAGCGCTTCGAGGACCTGGCGGGTGCGACGGCCTCCTTCAATCTTCCGTGGTTCCACCCGCGGCGTCTCTCCGATCGCCGGGCGGAGGCGGAGGCCGAGGTCTCGGCCGCGCGGGCGACCCTCTCGGCGGTCCGGAACGACCTCTCTCGTGAGATCGAAATCGCTTACGCGGATCTGGAAAAGAACCGCGAGCAGGCGCGGCTCTATCGCGATTCGATCCTGCCGCAGGCCGAGATCAACTACCGGGCCGCGCGAGAGGCATATGCCGTGGGGTCGATCGACTTTTTGACCTATATCCGGGCGGCGACGGACCTGGACACGTACCAGGCGGAATCGGTCGAGCGCGGGACGGGGATCGGAAGAGCGCTCGCGATGTTGCAGAAGGCATCCGGGCTGCCGCTCATCGAAGGCAGCCCGGCGCCTGGAGGAGAACATGTGGAGAAGTAAGACGCTCGTTCTGGTCGCGGTGGCCTGCCTCGTCGTCGCAGCTCCGATTGCCTGCAGGAAGAACGGTCCGGCGAGCGGGAAGGAAGCGGGCAAGGAGGCCGCCGGAAAGAAAATCCTCTACTGGTACGACCCGATGAAACCGGAGGTTCACTTCGACCATCCGGGCAAATCTCCCTTCATGGACATGGATCTAGTGCCCAGGTATGCGGAGGAAGCTCCCGCTCCCGCAGTCGCCGCTCCCGCCGGGAAAAGGGTTCTCTACTGGTACGACCCGATGAAACCGGAAGCGCACTTCGACCATCCGGGCAAATCTCCTTTCATGGACATGGAGCTGGTGCCGAAGTACGCCGAAGAAGCGCCAGTCGCCGGAGCCGCCCCTCCCGGGTTCTCGGTCGTCCGCATCCCGCTCGAGCGCCGGCAGGAGATCGGCGTAACGACCGCGAAAGTGGAGCGCCGGACGGTCGGAGGTGCGGTCGAAACCAACGGCGTCGTCGCCGAGGACGAGGCGCGCGTTCACGCCGTCAACGCGAAGTTCTCCGGCTACCTCGAGCGGCTCTACGTCGACCGGACCGGGCAACCGGTTCGCCGCGGACAACCGCTGCTTTCCGTATACAGCCCCGATCTCGTCGCGACCGAGCGCGAGTATTTGCTTGCAATCGAAAACGCCCGGCGGCTCTCCGGCTCGTCTTCGACCGAGACGGCGTCGGACGCGAGAGCGCTCGTCGAAGCGACGCGCCAGCGGTTGCGCCTCTGGGACATTCCCGATGCGGAGATCGACCGGATCGAGCGCACCGGGAGAGTCTCCAAAGACCTGACGCTCTCTTCTCCGGTTTCCGGCGTGGTCTTGAAGAAGGACGCGCTCCCCGGCCTGGCGATCACCGCCGGCATGCCGCTGTACACGATCGCGGACCTCTCGACGGTCTGGGTCCTGGCCGACGTGTATCAGTCCGAGATGGCCATGGTGGCGCCGGGCGCCGGCGCTGAGATCGCCGCCTCTTTCCTTCCGGGCGAAGCGTTCCGCGGACGAGTGGACTTCGTCTATCCCACTCTCTCGGAGGACACGCGGACGGTCAAGATGCGAATCGTCATTCCAAACCCGAAAGGTTTCCTGAAGCCCGGCATGTTCGTTCGCGTGTCCCTTGCCGGCAGAGGAAGGGAGACCCTCGCCGTCCCGCGCTCGGCGCTCATCCAGACCGGCGAGCGTCAGATCGCCTTCGTCGAGCAATCGGCCGGCGTCTACGCGCCGCGCGAGGTGAAAACGGGGACTCAGGGGAAGGACTTCGTCGAGGTCCTCACGGGTCTTTCGGAAGGAGACACGGTCGTCACGTCGGCCAACTTCCTGATCGACTCCGAGTCACGCATCGGCGCGATCGGCGCGGCACCGGCGGGCGCGGCGGGGCAACCGGCGCAGTCGTTTGGCAAGCCCACTCCGGGACCGCCGCGATGATCGAGAAGCTCATCGCGCTCTGCGTTCGCAACAAGTTCTTGACGGTCGTCTGCGTGGCCGGCTTTTTCGGAGCCGGCCTCTGGGCGCTCCGCCGGATCCCGCTCGACGCTCTTCCGGATCTCTCGGACGTCCAGGTGATCGTCTACACGAACTGGGAGGGCCAGAACCCGAACCTCATCGAGGACCAGCTCACGTACCCGATCGTCTCCGCGCTCATCTCCGCCCCGAAGGTCAAGACCGTCCGCGGCTACTCCTTCTTCGGCTTCTCGTACGTCTACGTCATTTTTCAGGACGGAACGGACCTCTACTGGGCGCGCAGCCGCGTGCTCGAATATTTGAACGGGCTCCGGGGTCAGCTTCCCGAGGGGGTCAACCCGAACCTCGGTCCGGACGCGACCGGAGTGGGCTGGGGCTTCGAGTACGTTCTCGTGGACAGGACGGGCCGGAACTCTCTGGCGGACCTGCGCACGTTCCAGGACTGGGACCTCTCCTACTGGCTGCGTGCGGTGCCGGGCGTGGCGGAGGTCTCCTCGGTCGGCGGTTTCCAGAAGCAGTATCAGGTGGAGGTCGATCCGAGCCGGCTTGCCTCCTACGGGATCGGACTCCACGACGTCCTGACCGCGGTGCAGGAGTCGAACGGCGACGTCGGTGGCCGCGTGGTCGAGTGGACCGGCCGCGAATACATGGTGCGCGGACGCGGCTATATCCAGAACCTGGACGACCTGAGGCGGGTCCCGATCCGCTCTCGCGTCTCGACGGGAACGCCGGTCTATCTCTCCGACGTCGCGACGATTCACTTCGGGCCCGAGATGCGCCGCGGCGTCGTCGACTGGAACGGGAAAGGGGAAGCGGTCGGCGGTGTCGTCGTGGTCCGCGCCGGCGAAAACGTCCTGTCCGTCGTCGAGGCGGCCAAGAAGAAAATCGCGGACCTCGCCGGGTCCTTTCCTCCGGGGGTGGAGCTCGAGATCGCTTACGACCGGTCCGAGCTGATCCATCGGGCGATCGATACTTTGAAGCGCACGCTGATCGAGGAAATGATCGTCGTGGCCCTCGTCATC
>QHVV01000062.1:0-1683 GCA_003222385.1 Acidobacteriota bacterium | reverse complement strand
CCGATGGCGCTCCTGCGTGTCTCCTCCAACATCATGTCGCTCGGAGGGTTCGCTCTGGCGATCGGCGTCCTGGTCGATGCATCGATCGTCATGGTCGAGA
Organism: Acidobacteriota bacterium; assembly: GCA_003222385.1. Lineage (GTDB taxonomy): Bacteria > Acidobacteriota > Thermoanaerobaculia > UBA5066 > Gp7-AA6 > Gp7-AA6. The sequence goes on along the minus strand of QHVV01000062.1, from coordinate 1,583 downwards.
ACGCGCACCGGCACCTGGCCGGGGCCAATCCCGCCCGGGGCAGCGCCGGGCGCGAGTCGGCGATCCTGGCGGCCTCCCGGCAGGTCGGACGCGCGATCTTCTTCTCGCTGGTGATCATCGTCGTCTCGTTCCTTCCGGTCTTTCTCCTGACCGGAGAAGAGGGGCGGCTCTTCCACCCGCTCGCCTTCACCAAGACGTTCGCGATCGCCGCGGCGTCGATCCTCTCGATCACTCTCGTGCCGATCCTGATGGGCGCCTGGATGCGCGGGAGGGTCCGCCCCGAAGAGGAAAACCCCGTCGCGATGTTCTTCCGCCGCCTTTACGCGCCGGTCTTGAACCGCGCGCTGCGCTTTCCCAGGACGACGCTCCTCATCAATTTCCTGCTGGTCCCGGCGGTCGTTCCTCTCGCTTTGTCCCTCGGGGCTCCGAGTTCATGCCGCAGCTTCGGGAGGGTTCGCTCATGTACATGCCGACGGGACTTCCGATGATGTCGGTCGAGCAGGCGCGGGACGTGTTGGTCAAGACCGACGGAACGATCATGACGTTTCCCGAGGTGCAGTCCGTCCTCGGTAAGTCGGGCAAGTTCGAAAGCTCGACCGATCCGGCGCCCGTCGAGATGTTCGAGACGACGATCGTCCTGAAGCCGCGCGAAAGCTGGCCCAGGGCTTTTCACCGGCGGTGGTACTCGGGTTGGCCCGACTGGATCAAACCGATCTTCCGGCCGATCTGGCCGGAGATGCGCGTCTCCACGCAGGACGAGCTGATCGGCTCCATGAACGAGAAGCTCCAGATCCCCGGCATGCCCGTCGCCTGGACACAGCCGATCCGCAACCGCCTGGACATGCTCGCGACGGGCGTCCGGACGAAGGTCGGCGTCAAGGTCTACGGCTCGGACTATCCGACGATCGAAAAGGTCAGCCTCGACGTCGAGAACGCCTTGAAGGACCTGCCGGGCGCCCGCAGCGTCTACGCCGAGCGGACGACCGGCGGTACGTATCTCGATTTCGTGGTCGACCGGGACGCGGCCGCCCGATACGGCCTTTCCGTGATGCAGATCCAGAACACGCTCGAGGCGGCGACGGGAGGAAAGATCGCTGCGACGACGGTCGAGGGGCGCCGCCGCTTCACCGTCCTCGTGCGTTACCCGCGCGACTACCGCAGCGACATCGAGCAACTCCGCCGAATCCTGGTGATGGCGCCTTCCGGCGCGCAGGTTCCCGTCGGGCAGCTCGCGCAGATCCGCGTCACGACCGGCCCCCCGATGTATCGGGACGAGAACGGCCGGCTATCGGGAATCGTGTACGTCGACACGGACATCTCCGATCTGGTCGGATTCGTCCGCGCAGCCCAGGAGCGCGTGACTTCCCGCGTGAAGCTCCCTGCCGGCATCACGCTCGATTGGACCGGCCAGTACGAGTTCCAGGTCCACGCGCGCAAGACGCTGCAGGTCGTCCTTCCGATCGTTTTCGCCGCGATCTTCTTTCTCCTGCCGGTCACTTTCCGCTCCGATTCCGAGGCCACGATCGTCATGCTCTCGGTGATCTACGCGATGACCGGGGGTGTCGTCCTCCAGTGGCTCCTCG
>QHVV01000087.1 GCA_003222385.1 Acidobacteriota bacterium | reverse complement strand
CGCATCCTGGGCCATTACGTCCGGGAGAAGAAGCTGCTCTCGCTCGAGGAAGCCGTCCGGAAGATGACGTCGCTTCCGGCGTCCCGGATGCGCCTGTCAGATCGGGGGATTCTCAAGCCCGGCATGGCCGCGGACCTCGTCGCCTTCGATCCGGCGGCGGTCGGTGAGCGGTCGACGTACTCCGATCCGGTGCACTACAGCGCCGGCATCCCGTTCGTGTGCGTCAACGGGCGTCTCGTGGTGGACGGCGGCCGGATCACCGACGCCCGTCCGGGGCGCGCGCTGTTCGGCCCCGGTTATCGCGGCGGCGCGGAGTCCCGTCTCCGCGGGGAGCGGCCTTAGCCCGGCGGTTTCCCGGCCTCGAACCGAGACAACGAGAACAGGGGCTCGGTCGGCTTTTCCCCGAGGACGTTGCCCGCGACGAGCTCTCCTAAAGCTGGTCCGTGCTTGAAGCCGTGGCCCGAGCCGCCCCCGACGATCCAGACGTTCGCGGCGCCCGGATGGCGGTCCGCGATGAAGTGGTGATCGGGCGAGTTCTCGTACTGGCAGACTCTCGACTCGAGGAGGGGCGCGCCGGCGAGCGCCGGAAATCGGCGGGCCAGATATTCCCGAGCGGTCCGGAGCGCCTCCGCGGAGGGAGTGCGGTCGCCCGAGGTCGGGTCGAAAGCGACTCCCCGCGCGTCATCGGCGATCTTGAAACCCCGCCGCTCGTTGCCGGGAATGCCGTAGAAGAAGCGCGGCGTCTCCACCCAGACCGGCATGTGGGTTTCGGAAAACCGCGAGTCCCCGGCGGGAGTGCCGAAGTAGAAGACCTCCTGCCGCGTCGGCTCGATCCGGCCTCCGACCACGTCGGGAAAGAGCTTCGGCAGCCACGGCCCGCACGCGAAAACGTACCCGTCCGCGGAGAGGTGCGTCCCGTCCGAAAGCGCCACTCCGGCAAGACGGCCGCCCGCGATCTCGGGCGGAGCAGCCAGGGCCTCGCGGTAGGCGCCTCCCTCGGCGAGAAACCCCTCCAGGACGTCCGCGCAGGACCGACGGGCGAGCAGATACCCGGCCTCTTTCTCGAGAAGCGTCCACTCGATTCCTGCGAAGTCCACCTGCGGGTAGCGCCGACGTGCCTCGGCTGTCGAGATTTCCTCGTACGCGAACCGGAACTCCCGCAGGAAGGGGATCGAGGAGCGCACGAACTCCCCGGAGTCGGCGACCATCCAGAGCGCGCCCGTTCGCGTGTAGAGCCTCTTCTTCCAGCGAGCCTCGTTCTCGTGCCAGAGCTCGAAGGCCCGCCGCGCCATCGCCGTGTAGATCCGGTCCTTGCCGTAGACGCCGCGGATCACGCGCGTTTCGCCGCCCGAGCTCGCGCGCGAATTGCCCGGCCCCCAGGCGTCGACCAGAGTGACCTTCGCGCCCTTGCGTAAGAGGTGGAGTGCCGTCCAGCCCCCGAAGGCGCCCGCTCCCACCACGACCACCTTCATCCCGCGCGCGGAACCGGACCGCGTCTTCGAAGCCCTCGCAGGACGCGCCTTCCCCGGTCCCGAAAAGGCATGCGCCATCGACGCGGCCGGCAGCATCGCCAGGAGCGCGCGACGGGAGAGCCTGGGCACCTCCGACTCTTGTGTGCCTGAACGAATACTCGGCTACATCAGAAGTCGACTCGGCTCGTGATGCCGATCGTCCGGGGCTGGTTCGTCAGGTAACCCACGCGGGCAAGGAGTCCACGCTCCCGGTCCAGCGCGAGAAAGGCGCGCTCGTCCGTCAGGTTGTTGGCAAAGATCGCGATGTCCCAGTTCGCGTGCCGGACGCCCACCCGCGCGTTGATGATGTCGTAGGCCGGCAGCTTGGGATCGAACGTGAAAAAGTTCTGGGTCAGCGGACCGCCGATCGTGTGGGCGACCGCGGGCGCGTGCAGGTTCACGACGCCGAAGCCCGGGAGGTCATCGCCGACCTGGGTATAGCGGTCGCCGACGTGGGAGTAGTTCGCGGTCAGGTAACCCCGGAACTCGGGAGTGATCGGCTGCTGGTACGTCGCCGCGAGCGCCGCCTGGAACTTGGGAATGCTCGGCAGTCGTCTCCCCTCCTCGATCCCGGACACGATGGCGCCCGTTCCGTCCCTCACAGTGGACCGCAGCTTTGAATCGGTGTAGCCGGCCGAGACCGCGAAGTCGAAGCGGTCGCTCGCCGCCAGAGCGAACTCGAGCTCGCCCCCGGCGCTGCGCGCCTTCGGAACGCTGAAGACGAGCCGGGACGAACAGGACCCGGCGGTCACGACGACCTGGAGGTCTTTGATGTCGATGTAGAAGGCCGAAACATTGAACGAACCGCGACCTCCCATGAGCCGCGATTTCGACCCGATCTCGTAGTTCCAGGCCGTCTCGTCTTTGAAGCCCGGCCGGCCCCCGAAGACCACGAGGTCCTGGGCCGTGCAGAGCGGAACGTTCAACGGATCGTTGATCCCGCCCAGCCGGAAGCCCTTCGCGACCTGGGCGTTTACGGTCGTCGAGTCGGTCACCTTGTAACTCGCGATGAACCGCGGCGCGACGCCGTCGCCCTTCGTGGTGCCGGGGTTAGAGACGAGTGAGACACCGTTGTTGTCGTTACCGAAGATCCCGTCGAAGATCTGCTTCTTGTCGTCCTTGTAGTTGTAGTAGCGCAAGCCCCCCGTGAGGCTGAACTGCTGGGTGACAGAAAAGGTCCCTTCGCCGAAGAAAGCGTACTGGCGCGTCTTGTAGCTCAAGTCCGAAAAAAACAGGTGGTCCGTCGGCGCGCGAAGCCCTTGTGAGGGAATGCCGCTCAATGCGGTGAACCCGGCAACGTCCAGGTCCTGGCCGTACTTTTTGGTCGCGTCGCTGTAGAAGCCGCCGACCACCCATTGGAAACGATCGCGGCCGCCGGCGAAGCGAAGCTCCTCGGTCCATCCGTGCGCCTTCGTGGCGTCGTTCAGAGGCGCGTCGAGCGTGTAGACGTTCTCGGGCAGGCCGAGGCTGCCGCCGGTAATGCTGGAGGTCAGAGCCCCCGCGTCGCGCACCACGAGGATGTCCCGATTCGTATAGGACGTGATCGACGTAAGGGTGACGCCTCCCAGGTCGTACCGGACGTTCAGGTCGCCGAGATAGAACTTGTCGGTGTAGGGCTCCTTGATCTGGGTGAACAACTTGCGGTCGCCGAGCGTCACCTTCGGCCGCGTCGTCGTGAAGGGATTGGCCAGGATGTTGTAGATATCGATGCGGTTCCAGCCGTCTGCTTCGACTTTCTGGTAGAAGAATCGAGGGGTCACCGTCAACCGATCGTTCGGAGCAATCTGGACCGCAGCGCGCAAGCCGAAGCGGTCGCCCGTGTTGACGTTTTTCTTGACGGAGAGGTCGGGCTGAACGGCGTCCATCCAACCCGCAAGCCGGTCGTAGTACCCGACGATCCGAAGGGCGGCGCTGTCTCCCAGAGGAGCGTTGACGCCTGCCTTGACGCTGCCCCCCTGGTTGCCGTCGGTCAGGGTGTCTCCGGAAAGCTCTCCGAAAAAGTGGGTCGCGCCGAGCTGGGGAGGGTTCGTGACGTAGCGCACCGTGCCCGCCAGCGACCCGGAGCCGAACAGGGTCCCCTGCGGGCCGCGCAGCACCTCGACGCGGTTCATGTCGAACAGGTCGATGTCGGGGGTGAAAAGGAGGAACGAAATGACCGATTCGTCCAGGTAGGCCCCGACCTCCTCCTTGGGGCCCGGCTGGTCACGCGCGACCTGGCCCGAGGAGACACCCCGCATGGAGATCTGGCTCTGACCGGGACCCAGATTCTGCACGGCGAAGCCGGCGACGTTGGCAGCCACGTCCTCGATGTCCTCGGCGCCGCGCTCGCGCAAGACCTCCTCGGTCGGGGCCGCGATGGAGACGGGAGTGCTGAACACCGTCTCCTCGCGCTTCATCGCCGTGACGGTCACCTCTTCCGAGACCCGTACCTCGAGAACGAGTTCGAAGTCGAGCCTTCCGCCGGCGTCGAGAACCCTGGACTGGACCGCCGAGCGGAAGCCGGAGAGCTCGGCCGTGACCGAGTAAAGGCCGGGGGTCAACCCGGTCACCTCGAAAGCGCCGCCGGGTCCAGCCACCACAACGCGCCGGAAGTTCGCCTGCCGGTTGACGATGGTGACCGTGGCGCCCGGCATTGCCTGGCCGCTCGCGTTCCGCACGGTGCCGGCGATCCTTCCTTCCGTTGCCTGTCCGGAAGTTGGCACGCTGCAGAAGGCGAAGAGGATGAGCGCCGCGCAAGCGATCAGGAATGGCGACCGTGGGTGAAACATGTCGGCCCTCCTCGTATGAAACGTGTGAAAAGACTTAATGGAAAGGGGTTTTCCTCTCGTTCTGGGTCACTTCATAGAGCGGTCGCCGGGGTTTGTCAACAGCGCGCCGGTCACTCGGGGGGTCTCGCGGGTCCTGGGAAGCGGCGCCGCGCCGAAATGACCCAGTAGGCGGAGAGCGCCAGGGCGAGGAGAAGCATCGTCCAGAGGACCAGCTCGTTCGGCGGAAGGCTGAAGACGACCGTGATGAAGAGGATCCAGACGATCGAGATGATGTTGACGAGGGGCGCCCAGCGCCGGAGGTTCCAGGGAGCGGTCTCGGCGCTCGCGAACTCGCCTCTCCGGCGCCGCCGGTTTCGAAAGTTCAGATAGATCGGGATCCCGTACGCGAGATAGAGCGCGATCGTGCTGATCGAGGTGATCACCGTGAAGGCCGCTGCGTAGAAGGAGATCGCGACCGCGAGTGCGCTCGTCACCAGGATCGCCACGACCGGTGTTCCATAGCGGGCGTGCACGGTCCGGATTTTCCGGGCGCCCGGCATCCCGTCGTCGCGCGCGAAGGCGTACCACATCCGCGACATCGAGCTCACCGAGGACGCGCCGCAGAGCCACATCGCGCCGCCGATCACGATCGCGACGAGATTTGCGAAGAGCCGCGGCATGTTGTGGTCCACGATGTAAAGGACCGGATACGGGTCGGACGCCGTGGCGCGGACGTCGCCTCCCGGGATCGCCCACGTCAGCATGACCAGCAGAACGAGCCCGACCACGGCCGAGACCGCGACCGAGAGGAAGACTCCCCAGGCGCTGTTCAGGCGCGCCATCACCGTCTCTTCGGCCATGTGGGCCGAGGCGTCGTACCCCGTGTAGGTCCACTGAGCCTGGAGCAGCGACAGGACGAGACAGAGCACAAACGGCGCCGACCGGTAGAAGCCCGCGAGACCCGGGAAGATCGCGAAGAGCGGCGAGGGCACGTGGACGTTGCCGAAAACGAGAGCGGGCCCCGCGCGCCCGCCGGCGAGCTCCGCGGAGGACGCGTCCAGCGGGTTGGCGACGTTTTCGAACCGGAAGAGGAAGCTCGTCGGGTTTCGGTGGCTGGCGAAAAAGACGAGCAGGAGCACGATCACCGCGACCCCGACGATGTGCCACCAGACGCTGAAGTCGTTCAGCCGGGCGGTCCATCGGATCCCGCGCACGTTCAGGAGGATCTGCGGCAGCATGATCACGACCATCACGCAGAGCTGGAAGTTCCAGTTGGTCAGGGAGCCGAAGACCGGGACCTTCAGGTCGCGGGGGAGTCCGAAGACGCGCGTCACCGCTCCAATCAGGTAGATGGCGGCGGCGACGTTGATGCCGGCGGTGATCGTGACCTGTCCGATCATGTTCAACCACGCGGTCAGCCAGGCCCATCCTCTTCCTCCCAGGCGGAACGCCCAGAAGTACAGGCCGCCGGCCGTGGGATACGCCGACGCGAGCTCCGCCATGCTCGCCGCGACCGCGAGCGTGAAGAAGCTGACCACCGGCCAGCCGACGGTGTTGACGATCGGGCCGGCGAGCTTCAGCCCATATCCGTACAGAAGAATCGCCCCGGTGAGGATCGAAATGATTGAGAAGCTGACGGCGAAGTTGGAGAAGCCGCCCATCTCGCGGAAGAGCTGTTGCGTGTAACCGAGGCGCTTCAGGTCCTCGGCATCCTGACGGACGAGCTCTTCGCGGGTCGGCATCCGGATCCGACCCTTCCTTATTCCGGCGTCGTGTACGCGGCCGTGATTCCGCCGTCGACGGTGAACGCGGCCCCGTTGATGTAGGACGACTCGTCCGAAGCGAGAAAGAGAGCCGCCTTCGCCACCTCGTCGGCCCGCGCCAGCCGCCCCATCGGAATGTGGACGATGCGGCGCTTGCGCCTTTCCGGATCGCGGAACAACTCCTGGAGGAGCGGCGTATCGACGGGGCCGGGACAGAGCGCGTTCACGCGGATTCCCCGACGGGCGAACTCGATCGCGATTTCCCGGGTGAGCGCCAGGACTCCTCCCTTGGACGCCGTGTACGCGATCTGCGGGGTCGCCGCGCCCATGAGCGCCACGAACGACGCGGTGTTGACGATGCTCCCGCCGCCGGCGCGAAGGAGCGCGGGGATGCCGTACTTGCAGCCGAGGAAGATCCCCTTCAGGTTCACGCGGAGCACGAAGTCCCACGTCTCCTCGTCGGTGTCGAGGACCGATCCGTCGGCGTCCGGGAACACCCCCGCGTTGTTGAAGAGCACGGTCAGTTGGCCATACGTCTTCTCGGCCTCCGCGACCATCGCGCGGACGTCGTCGCCCCGGGAGACATCGGCGTGGACGAAATGGGCGCGGCCTCCCGCCTTTTCGATCTCCGCGACGGTCTGTTTCCCGGCGTCGTCCGCGACTTCGGCAACGACGACGCTCGCCCCTTCGCGCGCGAAGAGCAGCGCGGCCTCGCGCCCGATCCCGCTTCCGGCGCCCGTGATCAAAGCGACCTTGTTCTCCAGCCGCATCGTCAACCTCTCTCGAAAAAGCGCGCCCGCTCCCAATCCGTGACCGTCCCGTCGAACTTCCTCTGTTCCGTGCGCAGGTAATGCAGGTAGTGCTCGACGAACTCTTCGCCGAACGCCTCGCGGGCGAAGGCGCTCGATTCGAACCGTCCGATCGCGTCGCGCAGATTTTTCGGGACACGCGGAAGGTTTTCGGCCTCGTATGCGTTGCCGCGGAACTCCTCCGGCGGCTCGGCCTTCCGCCGGATGCCGTCGAGGCCCGCGGCGAGCGCGGCCGCATAGGCGACGTAGGGGTTCGCGTCGGCGCCCGGGATCCGGCACTCGATCCGCAGCGAATTGCCTTCTCCGACCACCCGGAAGCCCGCGGTCCGGTTGTCGTGGCTCCACGCGATGGCGGTCGGCGCGAAGGAAGAGCTCTGGAAGCGCTTGTACGAGTTGACCGACGGCGCGTAGCAGACGGCGAGCTCTTCCGCGCGGGACATCCAGCCGCCGAGGAACCAGCGAAAGACGTCGCTCGCCGCCACGCGGCCCAGCCGTCGATCGCCGGCGAAGACGTTCTCGCGCCCGTCGCTCTCCCAGAGCGAGAGGTGCTGGTGCATCGAGCTGCCGGCCATCTTCTCGTCCCACTTCGCCATGAACGTCACCGCGAGGTTCTGCTGGTATGCGATCTCCCGGGCCGCGTGCTTCGTCAGGACGTTGCGGTCGGCCTGCTCGAGGAGGTCGCAATACTCGGCGTTCAGCTCCTGCTGGCCGCGGCCCCACTCCCCCTTCGAGCCCTCCATCGGCACGCCGCTACGATCGAGGGCGCGCACGATCGCTCCGACGAGCGGCTCCTCCTTCGTTCCCTGAAAGATGTGGTAGTCCTCGATGTAGCTGGAGAACGGATCGAGACCCTCATAGTTCTTCCGGCGGGCCGATTCATAGCTCTCCCGGAAGAGATAGAGCTCGATCTCGGAGCCCGCGCGCGCGACGTAGCCCATCTCGCGGGCTCTCGCGATCTGGCGCTCGAGCAGCCGCCGCGGAGCGACCTCGATCGGCTCGCCGCCCGGCTCGGTCGCCAGGTCGCACAGAACGATCGCGGATTTCTCGAGCCACGCCGCGCGCCGGAGCGTCCGCCAGTCGGGAACGCATCGGAAATCGCCGTAGCCGCTCTCCCAGCTCGTCAGGCGGTAGCCCGGGACCGGATCCATCTCCATGTCGCACGCGAGGAGGTAGTTGCAGGCGTGCATCCCATGCGTGGCGACGGTCTCGACGAAGAAACGGCCGACGAGGCGCTTCCCCATGAGCCGCCCGTAGAGGTCGGGAAAGACCGGGATCACGGTCTCGATTTCCCCGCGTTCGACGAGCGCCGCGAGCTCGTCGCGCGTCAGCCGCCCGCGCGCCGGCTCAGCCGCCGAGACCATCGGATCTCACGTCCCTACTCTATGCGGAGGGCCGGCCGCCGGCCGTGGTTCGATTACCGCCGGATCGAGAGGTTCTCGTAGGCGACGGTCGGCAGCGCGAAACCGAGTGAATGTCCTTCGACCTCGGGACGAACGAAGTGGTACACCTGCTCGTGGAAGAGCGGGATCAGAAGTGCGTCCCGCGCGATCAGATCCTCCAGCTGCCGATAGATCGCGTGGCGGACGTCGGGATTGACCTCGGAACGTCCTCTTTCGGTGAGGTCATCGATCTGCGGGCTCCCGAGCATCCGGCCGAGGATGCCCTCGTCGGACTGGAGGATCCCGTTGACGAACGTGTCGGCATCGGGATAGTCGGCGACCCACCGCATGACAGCGAGGTCCACGTCCGCGTTCTTCTGGTGCGTGATGAAGTCCGGCATCGTCTCGTTGACAGCGCGGATCGCGAATCCCATCTCTCCGAAGGCCTTCGTGAGCTCCTCATAGAAAGCGGCGAACTCGCCGAAAAACAACGGATGGACCGCGGCGGCGACCTCCCGCTTCTCCTTGGAAACCGTGTAGTTGACGGATTCCTCCTGGAGAAGAGGGCCCGTCCTGCGGGCTCCCCGGCCCGAGCTCGAAGAGTGTCCCAGGAGTCCCGGAGGAATCAGGCCGTTCGCGGGAACGGCGAGCCGTCCGATCGTCCGGCGGACGATCCCTGCAGCGTCGATCGCGTGTGCCAGACCCCGACGCAGCGCCGGGTCGGTGAAGATCCCTCGATGGACGTTGAAGGCGACGCAGTAAATCGAGAGCCGCGGAGACTCGCGATATCCGGAGCCGTGCCGCGGGTCGCGCCGGAGCGCTTCGACGTCGGCGGGAAGGAGGTCCGAGGCGATCGAGAGGCGGCCTTCGAGGAACTCGCTCCGGATCTCCTCCGGAGACATTCCGAATCGAAAGATGATGCCGTCGCTGCGAGGATACCCCTCGCGCCAGTAATGCGGATTCTTTTCGAGCTGAAGGCGCCGCCCCGGCTCGAAACTCACGACGCGGAAGGGGCCTGTGCCCACACACTGATCGCGCCAGGTCGATGGCGGCCGCCGGCTCCGACATGAGAGCGGGGAAGAAGGGAACCGGCTTCACGAGGTCGATGTAGAACTCGGTCGGCGAGACGATATGAAACCCTTCGAGGGCGGTCGCTTCGTGATCGATGAGCTGCCTAGCGCCGCGGATGGGCGAGAGAGGCCAGCGGGTGTCGCTTTCGTCGTCCTGGAGGAGCCGTTCGAACGAGTGGCGGACGTCGCGGGCGGTCAGCGGTCGCCCGTCGTGAAAGCGGATCCCGGGCCGCAGGCGGAATCGGTACCGCAGGCCTTCGTTCTCCGCGGTGACGTCCGAGACGAGCCAGGGAATCACGACGGCGCCTTCCGTCTGGCGCGTCAGCGTCTCGAAGACGTTCGGGAGCGTCTCTCCCTTCTCGACCGTGCTGTCGATGGAGGGGTCGAGAGACCGGACGACCCCCGCGATCGGCACGTGGATGATTCCTCCGCCGGCACGGTGGTCGGCAGCCGGTCCTGCCGCTGAGGGCGCTTTCCCGACCTCCGGATAGTTGACCCACGGAGCGGTGCCGCGAAGCTGCAGCCCGCGAACGGCCGGGCTCGCGATCCGATAGTCCACGTCGTGGAAGAGCGGCACGAGGATCCCGGATTCGAGCATCCGATCCTCGAACTTCCGATAGAGGCGCTCCCGCGCGTCGGAGTCGCTCTCGTGGCGTGCTTCTTCAAGCGTCTTATCGGTCTCGGAAGAGGAAAAGTATCCGCGCAGGAGGCCTTCATTGGAATGGAACAGAGTGAACGAAAAATTGTCCGGGTCGTCGTAGTCGGCGATCCAGCGCCCGACGAGAAGGTCGATTCCGCCGGTCTCGTTCCAGCTCTGAAGGTACTCGGGCATCGTTCGGGTCGAGACGGAGACTTCGACGCCGAGCTCGGCCCAGTTCCCGAAGAGGGCCGACGTGAGCGCTTTGTACTGGTCCTGCAAGATCGGGTGGACGGACGCCCGGAGGCGGATCGGAAGCTCGAGCGCCGAGGAGCGAACCATCTCCGCCGCCTTGTCGTGCGGGAAGTGCGGCTGCCGGCGTCCCGGATCGTGGCCGAGGATCCCCGGAGGAAGCAGACCCGTCGCGGGAAGCGCGAAGCGTCCGAGCGCTCCCCAGACGAAGTCCTGCGACCGGACCGAGTTCGCGAGCGCCTGACGGAGTCCGGCGTTCGAGCCGACGGGACTCGTCGAGTTGAACAGCACGAAGTAAGTGTTCTTCTTGGGCTGCTCGACGAGTCCGGAGCGGAACCGCGGATCCCGGAGAATTGCTTCGCGATCCTGCGGAAGGAGGTCCCGGGCGAGATCGATCTGGCCGGCCTTCAACCCTTCCGCGATCGCGGATCCCGTGAGTGAAGCGCGAAACTCGAGCCGATCCAGCCTGGAGGGGCCCTTTCGATAATGGTCGTTGCGCTCGAGAACCGCTCGATCGGCCGTCTGGCTGGCGACGACGAAGGGTCCGGTCCCGAGGACCTTCGCCGGCTTCCCATCTTCCGCTGGAGCCTGGAAGGCAATCGAAGTTCTTCCGTCCGTCAGAAGCGCCGGGTAGATCGGAAGGGCCTCGGTCAGGCGGATCTCGATCTCCCGTTCCGAGGGCGCCGCGATGCCGGAAACATCCGCAGCCCTTCCTTCGAGGTAGTCGGAGAGGCCGGAGATCGGCGCAAACGCAGGGGGCGTCGAATCACGGGAATTCCGGATCGATCGTTCGAGCGAAGCCTTGACGGCGCCGGCGGTCAGCGGGGTGCCGTCGGAGAACACGACTTCCGGACGAAGGCGCAGGCGCACCGCCTTCCCGCCATGCTCCAGAGACCACCGCTCGCAGAGCGAGGGGACGAGATTCCCCTGTGAATCGGTGGTCACGAGTGTCTCGAAGACGTTCGCCACGACTTCGCTCTCTTCGGTGGTCTGGTACGTGCTCGGCTCGATGTCGGCGATCGGATTCGCCATCGCGACGACGAGCGTGCCTCCGCGCGGGATCTGCTCCTGTGCAGGCTTCTCCTTCGGCACCATCCGATCGACTTCAGCGAGGTAGGCGCTCGCCTTCGCATACTCGCCGCGCATGTTGGCGACCGCCGCCGCGAGCGAGACGAGCCTGGAAAGCGCGTCGGTCTTCTGGAGCGATCGCGCGATTTCGATCCCGCGCTCGGCCCACCGGCGCGTCTCCTCGGTCCGCCGCCCCTGCCACGCCGTGTCCGTCGCGAAGAGAATGACGTCGAGGGCCTTGTCCGGCTGCTTCTCGCGCTCGAGCGCCGCCGCGGCTTCTTCGGCTTCCCGCAGCGCCCCGTCGAGGTTGCCCGCCATCCGGTGGGCCTCGGCGAGCACGAACCTCGTCTCGCCCTGGAGCGATCGGTCCCCCGTCCACTCGTCGTCTTCGAGGAACTCGAGGGCGGTCCGGGCCGCGCGGACCGTGTCGTCCGGACTGAAGGTCTCGAGAGACTTCCGGGCGAGCTTCAATCCGTATTCGACCGTTTTCTCGGGAACGTCCCCCTGAGAAAAATGATGGACGAGCTCCGGGAAAATCCGATCCAGCCGGCCCGTGTAGCGCTTTTCAATCAGCTCCGCGTATTTTCGATGGAGTGACCGCCGCTTGCGGCGTGAAAGAGTCCCGTACAGCACGTCGCGCACGATTCCGCTCGAGAACGCGACCCGGTCGCCCCGCGATTCACGCTCTTCTTCGAGAAACCCCTCGGCGAGCAGACGGTCGATCGAGTCGTCGAGGTTCCGCGCGCCTTCGGACAGGGTCTCCAGGTCGCGGAGCTCGAAGCTCCTTCCGAGGACCGAAGCCGTCGACAGCAGGTCGCGAAGCTCCGCGGGAAGGCGCTCGATCCGCTTTTCGACCGCCTGCTGGATCGTCGCGGGCAGCGCATCGGAAGAAATCCCGGCCCTCTTCGAGAAGCTCCACGCCCCCGTGTCGTCCTTCGCGATGCCGCCCGAGTCGATCAGGGAGTGGATCAGCTCCTTCGTGAAGAACGGATTTCCTTCGGTTGCCTCGTGGAGTCTCCGGCAGACCTCCTCGGAGAGCTTCGAGGCGCCGACCACCGACTCGACGAGGGCGCGATGCTCCGAGGGAGAAAAAGGGCCCAGCGTGATCGGCGCGAAGCGTGGATCATCCGCGAAGGAGTCGAGCATGCGGATGAGAGGATGCCTCTTGTCGGTCTCGGTCTGGCGGTAGCTCCCGACGAAGAACGTCGGCGTCGGGCCGAGACGGCGCACGATGTACTGCAGGGCCTCGATCGAGACCTCGGCGGCGTGCAGGTTCTCGAGGATCAGGACGAGCGGCTTTCCGGCGGCGATTCGCGCGAGAGTCCGCGCGAGCAGCTCGAAGATCTGGACGCGATCTTCGGCTTTGCGCTCACCGGTCGAAGCGACTTTCGAATCGCCGCTCACGGCCGAACGCAGCTCGCCGATCTCCGTCAGCAGAGGGAAAAGGGAGAGCAGCTCCGGCGCGAGGTCGGAAAAGTCGGGCCGCTCGGCCGCGGAGCTCCCGGCGTCTTTCGACTGAAAGTAGTCCTGGATGAGCTCGCAGAAACCTTGATAGGAGAAGGCCCGGTCCTGCTCGACGAAGCGGCCGTACAGGACGCGGATCCGGCGGATCGTGGCGAGCTTTTTGAGCTCCTCCAGAAGCCTCGTCTTGCCGATCCCCGGCTCACCGGCCAGGACGGCGAATTGACAGGAGCCCGCGACCGCGGAATTCAACCGATGCTGCAGCTCGGTGAATTCTTTTTCGCGGCCGATGAACGCCGACGGGGACGGCCTCTGATAAGTGCGGCTCGCCGTTCCGATGACCGACATCCCGGACTCGTCGCTCGCGAGGCCGGAGCGGTGGCGGCGCAGCGCCTCCGCGAGCTGCCCGGCCTTCTGGGGACGACGGGACGGGTCCTTCTCCAGACACTGAAGGACGATCGACTGAAGCTCCTCGCGGATCTCCGAACCGAGTGAGCGCGGCGGCTGCGGGACCTCGTGCACGATTCGATAGAGGATGGACTGCACTTCGCCCGAGAACGGGGGCTCGCCCGTCAGGCACTCGTAGAGCACGACGCCGAGCGCGTAGATGTCCGAGCGGCCGTCGAACGCGTGAGAGGTGACCTGCTCGGGAGAGAGATAGCTCACCGTGCCGATCAACGTGCCGGTCTTCGTCAGCCGGTTCTCGGAGGACGCGTGGGCGAGACCGAAATCCATGACCCGGACGCGGAGGTTTCCGCCCGGCTCGCGCAGGACCATGATGTTCTCGGGCTTGATGTCGCGGTGAACGACGCTGCGCGAGTGGCTGTAGTCGAGCGCGTCGGCGACCTGGATCGCGATGTCGAGGACCTCGCCGAGCCGGAGCGACCCTTCCCAGAGAAGGCGGCGAAGGTTCGTCCCCTCGACGAACGGCATGACGAAGAAAAGCGAGCCCTCGTGGCGCCCGAGGTCGTGGATCGGGACGATCCCGGCGTGGTCCATCTGGGCCACGATCTGGGCCTCCCGCTGGAAGCGCTCTTCGATCTCCGGAGTCAGCTCGGAGGACGCGATCAGCTTGACCGCGACGTCCCGATTCAGGATGGGATCGCGCGCGCGGTAGACAACGCCCATGCCGCCGCGACCCAACTCGGTCGCGACCTCATAACGATTGGCGAGCCTCGTGCTCAGCATCCTTCTTTTGCGCTCGACTCCAAGGATTTCCGGAAAGGATGCAGAGACTATCAGTTCCGAGGGCGCCGGGAGCGATGGCCTCCGCGCATTTCACTGGTGGAGCGTGACTTCCGGGATGGCACCCCGGTTGCTCTACTTTTCCTTGGGAGCTCGAAAGGAGAGAGCATGCGGAAAAATCTTTTCGCCGCGATCCTTGTCGCGGTCGCTTTCGCGATGGTCGCTCCGCCGCCGGCAGCCGCGTCGGTGTCGTGGAGCGTCAGCATCTCGTACTTTCACGAATCGCTCGCGCCGTACGGCCGCTGGGTCGTTTCCGAGCCGTACGGCGAAGTCTGGGTTCCGGCGGGGGTCTCTTCCCGGTGGGATCCCTACTGGGACGGCGAGTGGGTCTGGACCGACTACGGCTGGACGTGGGTCTCCTACGATCGTTGGGGAGACATTCCTTACCACTACGGCACGTGGGTCTGGGTGGACACCTACGGATGGGCGTGGGAGCCCGGAACCGTCTGGGGGCCGGCGTGGGTGACCTGGGCCTGGACCGACAACTACATCGGATGGGCACCGGTGCCATCCTCCTTCTCCATCACGGCGAGCGGCTACTCCGGACCGGCGGTCGTCGTCGCCCCGACCCGGTACGTGTTCGTGCCGGCGACTCAATTCGTGGGCACCAACGTCTCGACCGTGAGCGTGCCGCAGGCTCAGAACGCCGCCATCCTGTCGCGCGCGCAGAAGGGCACCCGCTTCGCGGTGTCGGGCGGCATCGTCCGCGCGACGGCCGATCCGCCCCGGAGCTTCGTCGAGCGCATCAGCGGAAAACAGCTGGCTTCGGCCGGCATCGGGAAACTCAAGGCCCGACCGACGACGCTCTCGGCGGCGCACGTCTCCGGCCGCCGGATCGGAGTCGTGGCTCCGGCTCAGGAGAGGTCCGCTGCGATCGCGCAGGCGAAGGGAAGCACCCATGAGATGAAGGCCGCGCGCGCCGCGCGGGCGAGAGAGACGCGGGTCGCCGGATCTGCCGCGAGAACGAAAGCGCACGGCGCCCGGATGACTCGCGAGACGCGAGTCCGGCAACGGGCCGCTTCGTCGGCACGCGTCCGAGCGGCGGGCCGGTCGAGACACGAAGTCGTCCATCGCACCCACGAGACCGTTCTCCGGCACGGAAGGCCGGCTGTCCGCACGGCGACGGTCCATCGAGCGAATACTCACCGGCAGGCGGTTCGTTCCGCCCCGGCGCGGCATGTTTCGCGTCGCGTGGAGCGGATGCCGCGAGCCTCGGTGCGCCAGGCGCCGGCATACCGACACGAGGCCCGGCCGCAACGTGTCCGGCAGGAGCGCGCCACGATGGCGCCGCGTGAGAGGCACGTCGCGATGAGATCTTCGGTTCCCGCTCGCGCATCGGGCCCATCCCCGGTGATGCACGGCAACCCGCATGCCGCGCCTGCGGCCCAGGCCGCTCGACCGCAGCCTCCACCGCAGTCCGCGGCGCAGGCGCCGAGAGGAAAGGAGAAGAAGCGCGGCTGAAACGCCGCGCTTCGTCCGGATTTCGGTCGGCCCCTTGCCCGCGGCCGCGTGACCCGATAGCCTTCGTGCCCTTAACGGAGGTCGTCATGGCATTGCGGATCAACAGCGAAGCGCCCAACTTCACCGCGGACACCACCCAGGGGAAGATCAACTTCCACGAGTGGATCGGCAACGGCTGGGCCATTCTGTTCTCGCATCCGAAGAACTTCACGCCCGTCTGTACGACCGAGCTCGGATACATGGCGGGATTGAAGCCCGAGTTCGAGAAACGCAACACGAAAATCCTCGGCTTGAGCGTGGACCCGGTGCCGGATCACGAGAGATGGTCGAAGGACATCGAGGAGACGCAGGGACACGCGATCAACTACCCGTTGATCGGCGACCCGAACCTGGACGTCGCGAAAGCCTACGACATGCTGCCGGAGGATGCCGGCGCGACTTCTCAGGGCCGGACGGCCGCAGACAACGCGACCGTGCGGTCGGTGTTCATCATCGGGCCGGACAAGAAGGTCAAGGCGATGCTGACGTACCCGATGTCGACCGGCCGCAACTTCGACGAAGTGCTGCGGTTGCTCGATTCCGTGCAGCTGACGGCGAAGCACAAGGTCGCGACGCCCGCGAACTGGAAGCAGGGGGACGACGTCATCATCGTGCCCGCCGTCTCGGACGAGGAAGCGAAACAGAAGTTCCCGGGCGGCTGGAAGTCGCCGAAGCCGTACATCCGGATCGTCCCGCAGCCGCGATAATAGAACGGATCGTAATGATCCGGGTGCGGCGGAGCCGCTCTGCCCCACGACGGTCGCTTTTGGACGCGTCCGTCGCTATTCGATTGCGGGCCTTCTCGCCTGGCGCCAACGCAAAAAAAGAGGCCCTTGCGGGCCTCGTGTGAACGAGCGCGTTCGCGCCCGGTCGATTTAGGCTCGAAGGGTCGTGACGGTGACGTCGTAGGTCTTCACCGTCGGCGTTCCCACGATCACGGGGTTCAACTTCGCGAGAATCTGCGGGTACGTCGAGGCGTTGTAGGCCTCGGCGCTCTTGCGGTCGTCCCAGATGCTGAGGGCGACGGTTTCATCCGGATTGACGAACGTCAACTCGTTCTGGAAACCGATCTGCTTCCGGAGCATCGGAAGGACTTCGTTCTCGAGAAGAGTCGTGAACTCCTTCTCTTTCCCGCTCTTGACATGGAAATGGACGTTACGTGCGAACTGCATGAGACACACTCCTCAGTCCTTGAAACAAATGGTCTCCATCGGGGGCCCACCGAGGGAAGGACGGCGACAGCAAGGTTCCGAAGCCGGCAGGACCTTTGAGGTCCACGACTGTATCACGCAACAGGAGGCACAAACGCACGGCGGGCGTTGCGCTTTCGGGGGTCAGGTCTCCACTTGCCACTTTGAGGGTCAGGTCTCCACCTGCCACATGAAGGGTTTCTGAATCGGAGACCTGACTGACCGCGGGGAGCTGACCCCCATCCAAACCGACCCGGCCGGTGTACTCCTCTTCAGGCGAACCTCGATTGGTCGCCTAAAGGAGTAAAGGCCGTGAAGAAACTATTTACCTGGCTGCTGAATCCGCCCGACTCCGGGCCGAAAGCGACGATCCTGATCCGTCTGATGGCGGGCGGCGTCTTCCTCTGGGAGGGCGTTCTGAAGTTCGTGTACACCAACCAGGGGGTGGGCCGTTTCACCAAGATCGGCATTCCCGCCCCCCACGTCATGGCGACGTTCATCGGCGGGCTGGAAATCGTCGGCGGAATCCTCTTGATCGCCGGCTTTTTCACGCGGCTGATCGCCGTGCCCTTCGTGATCGAGATGCTGGTCGCGATGTTGACGACGAAGATCGCCCTCTACCTGGGGACGTCTCCGTTGCCCCTGCCGCCGGCGCCGCCGCGGATGGGACCCTGGGCCGTCCTGCACGAAATCCGATCGGATTACGCCCAGATCATGAGCGTCCTCTTCCTTCTGATCACCGGCCCCGGAAAGTGGTCTCTCGACGCCCTGCTCGCGCGCAGAAAACGCGAATCGCAAGGTGGCTACGCGAGGTTGAGAATCGGGAGTGTCGATGCTCTCCCTGCCGTCCTGCGGCAATCCGGCAGGAACGCCTGAGCAGAGCGACTGGCCCGGTGACGTGAGAGCCTGAGCCGACGGAAAAGCGATGAGCAAGGAGCCACCCTCAGCGGACGCGGAGCCGACGGACGAGGCGCTGATGGCGGAAATCGCGGCCGGCCGTCAGGAAGCGGTCGGCCTCCTCTATCCGCGTTACGCGCCGCGGATCTTCGCGATGGCCGTCCAGGTCCTCGATCGCCCGACCGCCGAGGAAGTCGTCCAGGACGTCTTCGTCAGCGTCTGGCGGAAAGCTTCCACGTTCGATCCCGCGCGGGGTCCGGTCCGGCCCTGGATCCTCCAGATCGCGCACTTCCGGATCGCGAACGAGCTGCGCCGCCGGAGCCGCCGTCCCCGGCCCGCGACGGAACCCGCCGAGGAGCTGCTGTCGGCGCTCTCGGATCCCGGACCCGATCCGAGCCAGGAGGCGTGGGACAGCTACCGGCGGTCCGTTCTGGGCTCGGCTCTCGCGCAGCTTCCGGCGCCGCAGCGCCAGGCGCTCGGGCTGGCGTTTTTTTCCAACCTGACGCACGAGCAGGTCGCCTCCGTCCTCGATCTCCCAATCGGCACGACCAAGTGGCGGATCCGCGCGGGCCTCTCCGCGCTGCGGACGAAGCTCGCGCCCGCTCTCGCGGTCGTCGCCTTTTTCGCACTCCTTCTGGGCCTCGCTCTCCGTTACGCGCAGGACCACCGGGGTCTCGGACGCGACGAGCGTGCGCTGACGATGCTGACCTCCAGCGATTCGCAAGCCCTGCGGGTGACGGCCGCGCCCGGAGTTTCGCGAGAGACGCACGCCACCTATCGTTTCCGCCCGGGCGGCTCGGTCGCGGTCCTGACGTTCTCGAACTTCGCTCCGGCGCCGGCCGGGAAGACCTATCAGGCCTGGGTCTCGGTCGACGGACGCTGGGTCTCGATCGGCACGGGCCGGCCGGACTCGACCGGCCGGGCGCGGCTGATCGCGGAGGGAAGCGTCTTCGGAGTGCGTCCCTCGGAAATCGAGGTCACGCTCGAGCCCGCCGGCGGAAGCGCCTCGCCGACGGGACCCGTCGTCGTGGCCTGGCGCCCGTGAGCGCGCTTAGGGAGAAACGCCCGACGGCAACCGTCTCTTCTCGACCTTCACGAGCACTGTGTAGTTCGGGTCCACGATCTGGATGATCGGAGCGCGCGCGTTCTGCGACACGAACTCGTACGCGTCCATCTCGGAAAGGCCGGTTTTCTCGCGGACCCACGCGACCATGTCCTTGAAAGCGACCCGCGCCGCGTCCTCGAGCGGCCGGCCGGCGCCGACCGACATCAGCCACTCCCCGTTTTCGATGCGGGGCCAGCGGGTCTCGCGGTGCTTGATCAGATCGACCGTGAGCTCCACGTTCATGGCCCCTTCGACGGCCGTCCCGATGATTTCGCCGTCGCCCATCGCCAGGTGGCCGTCCCCGAAGGACACGAGCGCTCCCGGCACTCGCACGCCCAGGTACACCGTATTGCCGGCGCGGACCTCGGGGCAGTCCATGTTCCCGCCGAAATCGTCGGGCACGATCGTCGATCGCGCCTCTCCGCCCGCCGGCGCGACGCCCAGGCAGCCCAGGAACGGCGCGAGCGGCACCTCCCACGAGCGCTTGCCGTCCTGCGAGCGCGTGCGCAGCACGTTCTTCTCCCGATCGACCCGGTAGAACCAGACCGTTTCGGGCAGGTCCGCGTGGAGGAGCGCCGTCCGGTCGGTCGAGTTCAGCGCTCCGAAGCCCGGGAACGAGGAGGAGATTCCGTAATCGCGCGCCGGCTCGAGCTTCTCGATGTGGATGGCGAGCGTGTCGCCCGGCTCCGCGCCCTCCACGTAGAAGGGACCGGTCTGCGGGTTGTCGTGGCCGGGGAGCTGGACCTTCGACGGGATCTGGCCCGGCTTCGTCACCGCGCCGTCGTAGCAGTCTTCGGTCCAGGTGACGATGCGTGTGCCCGGCTGGATGCGCGCCGCGGGGGCCACGCCGCCGAACGTGTATTTCAGGTCTCCATGTCGGGGGATCACAGCCATGCCCAGGACGAAACCGGCGGCGATTTTCACGCGAGCCTCCCTGTATCCTCCCGTTCTTTTCGAAGATGGATTTCTCTCACAACGACCCCGCGTTGTCTCGGCCGCCGAAACGGCTGACCGGGCTCTTCGTGGCCATCATCGCCTTCAAGTTCCTGAAGGCGGCGGCGTTCCTCCTGGTCGGCGTGGTCGTCCTGCGGTTCGTCGGGGCGACGCGGCACGGCGCGCCGATGGAGTTCGCCCGGTTTCTCAATGCCAACCCGGATCGGGAAGCGATCCGGCAGCTTTCCGCGTTCTTCGGCGGAATCACGATCCGCCAGCGCGAACTGATCGGCGCAGCGGCGCTCGCGATCGCCGCGGTCTTCGCGGGCGAAGGCTTCCTGCTCCTCGCCCGCGTCTGGTGGGCCACGTACTTCACCATCGCGATGACGCTTTGCGGCATCCCCATCGAGATCCTGGAGATCTGGAGAAGGCCCGAGCGCTTCCGGAGCTGGTTCTATCTCGTGGTCAACATCTCGATCCTGGCGTACCTCTGGTACCGGCGGAACGAGTTCCGCGACGATTTCCGGCCGCCTCGGATCACCGCTCCGCCGCGCGGGGCAGCTCGATGAAGCTCGCCTGCCCGGGAGCGTGGTAGATCCGCTGCACGGCTTTCCGGTAGTCGCCCGGTTTCGCCCAGAAGATGCTCGGCACGAACGTCTGCGGGTTGCGGTCGTAGAGCGGGAACCAGCTCGACTGGATCTGCACCATGATCCGGTGGCCCGGCAGGAAGACGTGGTTCGCCGTCGGCAGCGCGAACCGATAGAGCAGCGGCCTGTCGGCCTGGATCGCTTTGGCGGTCTCGAAGCTCTCGCGATAGCGGCCGCGGAAGATGTCGGCCGAGACCATGAGCTGGTAGCCGCCCAGCGCCGGATCGCCGGCGACCTCGTCCGGATAGACGTCGATCAGCTTGACGACCCAGTC
>QHVV01000216.1 GCA_003222385.1 Acidobacteriota bacterium | reverse complement strand
GTGCGGTCGGCGCTCCCGATGTCGCGCGCGTTGCGGCTCTGTCCCGAGCTCGTCGTCGTCCGACCGGATTTCGGCAAGTACGGCGAGGTCTCGCGGCAGGTCTTCGAGATCTTCCGGGAGGTCACGCCGCTGGTGGAGCCGCTCTCGCTCGACGAGGCGTACCTGGACGTGACCGAGAACTCCTGGCGCGAGCCGCTCGCGGTCGACGTCGCGCGGCGGATCAAGGCGCACATCCGGGAGAAGACGCAGGTCACGGCGTCCGCGGGGGTCGCGACGAACAAGTTCCTTGCGAAAATCGCGTCGGGCTGGAAGAAGCCGGACGGGCTGACGGTCATCTCCCCCGAACGGGTGGAGAGCTTCTTGAAGCAGCAGCCGGTCGAGGCTCTGTGGGGCGTCGGACCCGTGACCGCGAGGAAGCTGAAGGCCGCCGGCATCCGGATGCTGGTCGACGTCCGATCCGCAGACGGAGAGCTGCTCCGCCTGTGCGTCGGAAGCTGGGCGGAGTCGCTGCGCGAGCTCGCGTTCGGGCGCGATGAACGGCCGGTCACGCCGAACCACGAGCGCAAGTCGATTGGCTGCGAAGAAACGTTCGCGCGCGATCTCTCAGACGTCGACCAGATCCGCCGCGAGCTCGAGGCGCTCGCCCGAAACGCCGCGGCGGTGCTCGCCCGGAAAGGTCTCCTGGCGCGAACCGTCGTGTTGAAGCTCCGGTACTCGAATTTCGAGACGATCACGCGCAGCGAAACGCGCCAGCCGCCGACCTCTTCGGAGGAGAAGATCGTCGCGCGCACCGTCGCGCTGCTCGAGAAGACCGAGGCCGGCAAGCGTCCGGTACGGCTGCTGGGCGCCTCCCTCCACGGTCTCGAACCCGAGGGCGTTGCCGACAATCCCGCCCCCTCCCCGGAGGCCCAACTCGAGCTTCCCGCCGAGTGATCCAGCCATTCCGCATCTCGGTGCCGGAGGACGCGCTCGCCGACCTGCGCGAACGCATCGACCGCACACGATGGCCCGACGAGATCGCCGGCAGCGCCTGGGATTACGGCACGAACCTCCACGACCTGCGCGAGCTGCTCGCTTACTGGCGCAACCGCTTCGACTGGCGCGCGCAGGAGGAGCGCCTCAACGCGTTTGCCCACTTTCTGGCGGACGTCGAAGGCCTCCGTCTGCATTTCCTTCGCGAGCCGGGGCGCGGGCCGGACCCGATTCCGATCCTGCTCCTGCATGGCTGGCCGAGCACGTTCTTCGAGATGTCGAAGCTCCTCCCTCTGCTCGCCGACCCCGCGTCGCACGGCGGCGATCCGGACGATTCGTTCGATGTCGTCGCGCCGTCGCTCCCGGGCTGCGGGTTTTCGGAACGCCCGCGCGAGCCGGGCATGCATAAGACTCGGATGGCCTCTCTCTTCGCGAAACTGATGACCGAAGTCCTCGGCTACGACCGGTTCGCCGCGCGCGGCGGCGACATCGGCGCCGGTGTCGTGTCCCTCCTCGCGCTCGATCATCCCGACCGCCTGATCGGCATCCACCTCTCCGACGTCTACCGGCCGTACCTCGGACCTGGCGCACGCCACTTCACCGACCCCGAGCGCCGGTTCTTCGAAGAGGAGCGCATCTGGATGGAGAAGGAGGGCGCGTATGACCACCTCCAGGCGACGAAGCCTCAAACGCTCGGATACGGCCTGAACGATTCTCCGGCCGGACTCGCGGCGTGGATCGTCGAAAAATACCGGAGCTGGAGCGACTGCGGCGGAGACGTCGAGCGCCGTTTCACGAAGGACGAGATCCTGACGCAGCTGACCCTCTATTGGGTGACCGAGACGATCAACTCCGCCAACCGGCTGTATTTCGAGCGCGACCGCGCGCCGCGGCCGCTCGGTCCGGAGGACCGCGTTCGCGTTCCCACGGCGGTCGCGATCTTTCCGGGCGACATCGACCAGCCGCCGCGCGAATGGGGCGAGCGCGTTTACGACGTCCGCCGCTGGACCGTCATGCCGCGCGGCGGGCACTTCGCGGCGCTCGAAGAGCCGGAGCTCCTCGCCCGAGACATCCGCGAGTTCTTCCGGCCGATGCGGACCGGAAGGCTGCGCGTCTTCTAGCTAACCGCTCCGGAAGCCGATCTCCAGGTGCGAGTCGTCGCAGAACGGCTTGCTCTTCGACGCTCCGCAGCGACAGAGTCGATAGAAGGCGCGCGTCTCGCAGACTCTGCCGTCGGAGTACGTCAGCTTCGGGGCGCCGACGACCTCGTACGGCCCATCTCGAACGACGCGCACGAACGAAGCGGCTTCGGGTTCTTCCGCCCCGTCACTCCCGGCCGTCGCCGGATCCGCGACCTCCGTTCCGATGAAACCGCATTCCTTGTGGGTCGCGTCGCAGTACGGCTTGTTCGCGGACTGCCCGCAACGGCAGAGCGAATAGGCCGGCTTGGGCTCATAGAGCGTGCCGTCGGGCGCCGCGAGCGGAACGTCCCCCTCGACGCGATATGGCCCGTTCGGGCGGATCGTGATCGTCCCCTT
>QHVV01000086.1 GCA_003222385.1 Acidobacteriota bacterium | reverse complement strand
ACCCGGCTAAGCCGAACGGCACGCCGTGTAACGACGGCAACTCCTGTACGCTGGCCGATGCCTGCCAGGCCGGAGCTTGCGCGGGCAGCCTGATCCCGGGCTGCGGCGGGGGCTCTTGCGCCGGCAACTTCCCTCCGGTGGTGACGAGCACGAGTGGGCCAACCGGGCCGATCGGTCTCATGGGAAGTTCAGCCAACACGGGCCCGGTTATTGCCAGATTCACGGACTCGAATGCCGGACAGACACATACCTGCTCGATCAACTGGGACGATGGAAGCAACACGAGCGGAACGGTCGTCGAACCGACTCAACCGAGTCCCCCGAATCAAGGGACCTGCACCGGGAGTCACACTTACACGCAGGCGGGTGTCTACACGGTGACCTTCACGATCAATGACGGCTGTACCGACGGAACGGGGGTCTATCAGTTCGTCGTGATCTACGATGCGAATAACGGGTTCGTGACGGGCGGCGGCTGGATCAACTCGCAGCCCGGGTCGTACACCGCCAATCCGAGCTTGACCGGAAAGGCAAACTTCGGCTTCAGCTCGCAGTACAAGAGGGGTACGACGATCCCTGTTGGTGAGACGGAGTTCCAGTTCAGCGTCGGAAACTTCAATTTCCACAGTGCGTCCTATCAATGGCTGGTCGTCTCTGGCGCCAAGGCCCAGTACAAGGGCTACGGCACGGTGAACGGGGCCGGCAATTACGGGTTCCTGTTGACCGCAACGGACGGCGACGCCCAACCGAACAACGCCCCCGATAGAATGGACAAGTTCCGGATCAAGATCTGGGACGCTGCGACAAACGTCATCGTGTACGACAACAAGATCGGTAGTCCCGAGGACATAGACCTTGCCGACCCGCAGACAATCAGCGGCGGCAGCATCGTGATCCACAAGTAACCCGAAGGGAACTCCCCGGCGCCGTCGAGGGCTCGGCGCGCTGGTGCTCGGGCGTCGTTCGAAAGGACGGCGCCCTTTTTCTTTTTTCGCGCGGCGAACCGGCGGGGCATTAGTTCGTAGGATCCGGGTGTGCCCTGACCTGATGGCAGAATTCGTCGCGCCGTGAAAGCCTGGCGGGATCTTCGCGATTTGCCGCGAGAGGTCTGGATCCTCTTCGCGACGACGCTCGTCAACCGATCGGGCACGATGGTCCTGCCGTTTCTGGTTCTCTACCTCACGCGGGATCTCGGCTTCACGGTAGCCCAGGCGGGTGTGGTGCTGTTCGTCTACGGAGCCGGGGCGCTGGTCTCCGCGGCGCTCTCGGGGCGCCTCTCCGACGTGCTGGGGCCGATGCACGTGATCCGCGACTCGCTCTTCGCGAGCGGCGGCATCCTGCTTCTCTTCCCGTTCGCGCGCACGCACGCGTCGGTCATCGGGATGACGCTCGCGCTGTCGCTCGCGGCGGAGGCATTCCGTCCCGCGAGCCT
This sequence comes from Acidobacteriota bacterium, assembly GCA_003222385.1. Lineage (GTDB taxonomy): Bacteria > Acidobacteriota > Thermoanaerobaculia > UBA5066 > Gp7-AA6 > Gp7-AA6. The sequence continues at coordinate 8,586 of QHVV01000086.1, read as the reverse complement.
GGCGGTCGTCGCCGACCTGGTCCGTCCGGCGCAGCGCAAGCCCGCGTTCGCCCTGACGCGGCTCGCGATCAACCTCGGGATGAGTGTCGGGCCCGCGCTCGGCGGCTTTCTCGCGACGGTCTCTTTCCGTTCACTCTTCCTGGTGAACGGCACGACCTCGATCGCCGCCGGAATCCTGCTCGTCCTCGCCCTGCGGCGCGCGCCCGTCCACCGTGGCCACGCGGAGACCGAACCGGGAGGTCCGGTCGAGCTGCCCTCGAGGCGCGCCTGGTCCGATCCGCGTCTCCTCTTTTTTCTGGCCGCCATCTTCCCGGTCGGGCTAGTGTTCTTCCAGCACATTTCGTCGATGGCGCTCTACCTCGTGCGGGATCTGCGCCTTTCCGAGATCGACTATGGTCTCTTTTTCACGATCAACACGCTCCTGATCGTCGTTCTCGAGGTCCCGATCAACTCGGCCACCGCGCACTGGCCGCATCGCCGCACGCTCGCCATCGGGGCGTTCCTGTTCGGTACGGGCTTCGGCGCGCTCGCGTTCGCCCGCGACTTCCGCACCGTCGCCGCGACAGTCGTGATCTGGACGTTCGGCGAGATGTTCCTCTTCCCGTCGCTGGCGGCGTACGTTACGGACATCGCACCGGCGTCGCGCCGCGGCGAGTACATGGGGCTGACGCAGATGGCGATCAGCCTGGCATTCGCGATCGGGCCGTGGGCGGGAACGACCGTGCTGGAGAGATACGGCGGGAGAACGTTGTGGCTGGCGGCGTTCGTCTGCGGACTCGTCGGGACGGGTATGCTCCTTCGCCTGAAAGAGGGAACGGCAGCGCGCGCCGAGCCGGTCGCCCGCCCGGTCTGAGAGCCGTGTGGCAACTTGGCCCTCAATGTGGCAAGTGGAGACCTGACCCTATTCCAGCTTCGCGAGCCAGATGTCGCCTTCGTCGTTGCTCCCGATCACGCAGATCCAGCGGTCGTCTTTTGACACGGTGTAGTCGGCGATCTGGGAGCCCCGCGCCGCCGTGTACACCGTCCGCGTCTGTTTCGTGCTCGGGTCCAGGAGCGCGATGTGCTCCGGATCGGCCAAGAAGAGAAGCTGCCGTCCGTCGCGAAGCCAGAGCGGCTTGGTTCCGCGATTGTTCAGCCGTTCGTAACGGCGGGTGTCGAACGAGTAGAGCACGACGCCGCCTCCGCCGGAGCTCGCGAGCACATCACCCTCTCCCGCGAGCGACCGGCCGTCGGGAGACCAGGACGTCACCTGGAACCAGCGGCCCGCTTCCGGAAACGGCGGCAGCGGCTGCGGAGCGCGCGCCAGTCCCGCGGCAACGCCCACGACCACGGACTCCGTGCCCGTCGGGTAGGCGATCTGTTTCCCGTCCGGTGACCACCACGGGAACCAGCCGCGGCCCGCTGTCCTGGTCAGCTGCGTCAAACCGCTTCCATCCGGATTGATCACCCAGATCTCATACTTGCCCGCGTCGCGGTTGGAATAGAAGGCGATCCGTTTTCCGTCCGGCGACCAGGAGGGCCCGCGGTCGCGATGCGGGTCGTCGGTCAGTTTGCGCAGCCCGGTTCCGTCGGAACGGACGAGGAGCAGGTCCTCCTGTCCGCCGAGCGAACGGAAGGCGATCCACGCGCCGTCGGGCGAGACGTCGGGTGAGAGGAGAGAGCCCGAGAGACGCAGCAGGGGCGTCGACGATCCGGCTTTGCCGGTCGAAGGATCGAAAGGGATCCTTTCGACGCTCGCGAGTGCGTTCAATGCGAGGTAGGCGATGTGGCGTCCGTCGCGCGAGATGCTGAAATGTCCGGACCAGAACGAGGGCGTGGTCAGGGCCTCCGGCGCGCCGCTCGTCTTTCCGGTCTTCTCGTCGATCGCGATCCGCCAGAGGTTCATGCTGCCGCCGCGGTCGCTCGCGAAGTAGAGAGACTTCCCATCCGCCGACCAGACCGGGTTCCAGTCGACCGGTGGATCGTGTGTCACGGGAACCGCCGCGCCGCCGGCCGCGGAAATCGTCCAGATGTCCCGTTGCGCGGTCTCCCGCGGAATCGCCCAGAACGCGATCCGGTCGCCGTGCGGCGACCAGCTCGGCTGGACCGCGTCGCCGGCGAAGAGCTTCCGCTTCTGGCCGGTCGCGACGTCGATCGCCCAGAGCTCCGAGATGCCGGTTCGCGCGAGTGGTTGGTCGACGGCTTCGGTCGCGACGACGATCTGCTTTCCGTCGGGCGACCAGGAGGGGTTTTGCCCGACGTCCGAAAGCCGCCGGACCGACTCGCCCGTCGCACCCATGACGAAGATGCCGCCGCCCCCGCGCTCGGACCGGAACGCGATCGTCGAGCCGTCCGGGGAGAACGCGGGCTGGGTGTCGTCCTCGGCCGAGTCCTTCGTCAGGTTGATCGGGTTGTGGCCGCCAACTCGCTGGAGGTAGATGTCGTCGTTTCCCGACTCGCGGGAAACGTACGCGAGGCTGCTTCCGTCCGGCGACAGCGCCGGGAACTTCTCCACTCCCTGCTGGTTCGTCTGCTGCGAGAAAGTGATCGTCGGGATGCCCGCGGTCTTCCCGCGCGCGCCGACACGGCGCCCCGCGACGAACGCTCCCGCGACGAGGAGAGCGATCGCGAGCCCGGCGGCCGGCGCCAGCCACCGCGGCTTCCCGCGCACCGGCGCGATCAGCTGGCGCGTGGCGGTCGACGTCGTGCCCGACGCCGTCTCGAGGTCGAACGCCACGTCGCGGACGGACTGAAACCGCTCCTCCGGGTTCTTCTCGAGGCAGTGCCGGACGATCCGATCGAGCAGCGGCGGGAGGTCCACTTCGGCAGGGCCGCTCGGCTCGGGCAGATCCCGCGTCAGGATCGCGTTCATCGTTTCGACCGCGGAGTCTCCCCGGAACGCGCGCTGTCCCGCCAGCATCTCGTAGAGGATCGCGCCGAAGGCGAAGATGTCGCTGCGGTGGTCGGCGGGCCTGCCGCGCACCTGCTCGGGCGACATGTAGCCGACGGTGCCGAGCACCGTGCCGGGCTCGGTCGCGCCGAAGGTCGCGGCGCCGGACGTCTCGGACGCCGGCAGCAGAGCTTTCGCCAGGCCGAAGTCGAGGATCTTCAGGCGGCCGTCGTTGGTGACGAAGACGTTCTCGGGCTTGAGATCCCGGTGCGCGACTCCGTGCTCGTGCGCGGCGGCCAGGCCGCGCGCGATCTGCAGTGCGTACTCCATCGCCTTGCGGCGCGGGATCGGACCGGCGGAGAGGCGGTCCCGCAGCGTTTCGCCGGAGAGGAGCTCCGTGACCGCGTAGACGACGCCGTCGTGCGTACCGAAGTCGTAGATGCCGAGGAGATTCGGGTGCGAGAGGGCGGCGACGGTTTTGGCCTCGCGCTCGAAGCGCGCGAGCGCGGCGGTGTCCGACGCGAGGCGCTCGGGAAGGACTTTGATCGCGACGTCGCGGTCGAGCTTCGCGTCGCGCGCGCGGTAGACCTCTCCCATGCCTCCGGCGCCGAGCGGCCCGAGGACCTCGTACGAGCCGAGGCGTGTGCCGGGCAGGAGGGTCACGAGGTCAGTCCATCACGAAAGAAAAGGCCGGCGCGATGTGGCAACCTGGCCCCCGATGTGGCAAGTGGAGACCTGACCCCCGATCACCGGGAACCCCAGTCGGCGACGTAGAGGTCGCCCAGAAGACGCGCGAACGTATAGGCATAGATCTGGCCGTCCGGGGTGATGACCGGCGACGTGATCGTCTGGACTCCCCCGAGATCCCCGGGGGCGAGCTGCTGCCAGACCTGCGAGCGGCCGGTCGCGAGATCGAAGCGGTGGATCTCACCGGGGATGTCGGAGCTGAGAGCGTAGAAGAGAGCGGCGCCGTCAGCGCTCCACTGAATCGGCGTCGCTCCCGCCGGCCAGCCGGGGACCGGCCGGGCAGGTGAGCCGCCGTCGACCGGGTAGAGAGACAGCGACTGGTCCGCCGCGGTGAGCGCGAGCAGCTTGCCGTCCGGGGACGAGGCCCGGCACGAGGCGCCCTCCGGCCCGATCGCGCGCGGCGCTCCTCCGGCGAGGTCGAGGACGTGGCACCGGATCGCGCGGCCCGCCGGATTCGCATTGAAGAAGATCCGTTTTCCGTCCGGGAGCCAGCGGGCGAAGTAATAGGTCTCGAACCCGGCGATCGGGAGGCTCTTTGGCTGTCCGACTCCAGCCGGCAGCAGGATGAGCCGCGGCGGCGTGCTGGCGTCCATCGTCAGCGCCCACGTCCCGTCCGGCGAAAGCGCCAGCGCGAACCCCTCTCCGAGCCGCACCGCGTCGCCGCCGCCCGTAGGACGGAGATAGACGGCGCCGCGCGAACCTCCACCGCCGCCGACTTCGCTGAAGAGGAGGAATCGGCCGTCCCTCGAGAGGTCCGCGACGAGCGACTCGTCGAGCCAGGAAAGGGTCCGCTCGGTTTTTCCGCCGACGGCTCCGAATCGCGCGGAAAGGCGGGCGCTCTCGCGCGTGAAAAGGATCCGCCCGTCCCGGGAGACGTCCTGGATCGTCACGGGACCGGGAACCCGCATCAGCGTGCGGGTGGTGCCGGGGCGGGAGCTCGCGAGGAAGTCGCGGAACGCGCCGGACGGATCGGGGATGGCGAACCAGACTTCCCTGCCGTCCGGCGACCAGTCGAGGCCGCAGTTTCGCACCCAGCCGGTGTAGAGCGTGGTCCGCTTGCCCGCGCGATCGAGGAAACCGATCCAACCCGTGCCTCCGGTGTAGGTGTGGGCGAGCGTTTCCTCGATGGCGATCCGGTTCCCATCGGGCGAAACGCGCAGATCGTTCACGAAGCCTTCCGTCTCGTAGATCGGTTTCCCGACCGGGAATTCGACCCGCTGGCGCCGGCCGACCATGCGCGTCACCGCGAGGTTCTTTCCATCGGGCGCCCACGAGGCGAGCCGGACGTCCTGAAGAATCGGGCGGGGGGCCCCGCCGGCGAGCGGAACCCGGGCGAGCGTTCCCGCCCCGAGCGCGACATCGGTCGGGTTCAGGACGACGGCCATTTCTCCGTCCCCGGAGATCGACGCGATGTAAGCCGGCGGGAGTCCGAGCGTCCGGGATTCGGCGCTACCCGGCCGGGTCGAGAAAAGCTGGTACGGCGCGCCGTCCCACGACGCGCTGTAGACGATCGTCTGTCCGTCCGGCCCGAACCGCGCGAAGAAGACGGTCCCGTTCTGGAAAGTGAGTCTCTGAAAAGTCGGAAAGCGCGGTCGGCCCGTCCGCGCCCCGGCGAGATAGCCCGCGGCCGCGGCGATGCCGAGAAGCGCGAGTCCGGCGAGCACGGGAAAGAGACCCCGCCGCCTCGCAGACGGCGACGGCAGGACCCGCGTCCTCGCAGCCGAGGATGTCTCCGAAAGGCTCTCGAGATCGAAGGCGAGGTCGCGCGCGGACTGGAAGCGCAGAGCCGGGTTCTTCTCCACGCAGTGCCGCACGATCCGCTCGAGGCCGGGCGGGACGCGGCGTCCCGATTCCGAGGGCTCGGGGGGCTCCTCTTTGAGAATCGCGTTCATCGTCTCGACGGCCGAGTCGCCCCGGAACGCGCGCGCTCCGGTCAGCATTTCGTAGAGGATCGCGCCGAAGGAGAAGACGTCGGAGCGGTGGTCGACCGGCGCCCCCCGGACCTGCTCGGGAGACATGTAGCCGACGGTGCCCAGCACGACGCCGGGCTCGGTTCCCGGCGGAACGGTCGGGAGGTTCGTCGCCCCCGACATCCCGAAGTCGGGCTGGGTCAGCTTCGCGAGCCCGAAATCGAGGATCTTGATCCGGCCGTCGGTCGTCACGAAGACGTTCTCGGGCTTGAGATCCCGGTGGACGATTCCTTTCTCGTGCGCGGCGGCGAGTCCCGAGGCGAGCTCGCGGGCATACTCGATCGCGCGGCGCGGGCCGAGAGGGCCTTCGGAAAGGCGGTCGCGCAGCGTCTCGCCTTCGAGGAGCTCCGAGACGACGTAGGGAGCATCGTCGTGCATCCCGATGTCGTAGATCGCGAGAATGTTGGGATGGTTGAGACGTCCCGCCGTCTCCGCCTCCAGCTCGAAGCGTCTCAACCGCTCCGGGTCGGAGGAGAGCGACGCCGGCAGAATCTTGACGGCGACGTCGCGCTTCAGCCGCGTGTCCTTCGCGCGATAGACCTCGCCCATGCCGCCCGCGCCGAGAGGCGAGACGACTTCGTAAGGCCCGAGGCGCGTTCCCGGCGCGATGCTCATGATTTCTTCGAAGGATATCCTTCCGCAAAACGGAGGAGCGACAAGTGACCTGGCTTCTCGTCTCGATCCTCACCGCTCTGCTCGCGCCGGCGCCGGCCGACGACGCCTCCGCCGCGCGCGCCCTCTTCCAGAGAAACCTCGACGCGATCCGCCGGCAGGACAAGGCGGCTTACCTGTCGTGCTACCTCGATTCGCCGAAGCTGGCGAAGACCGGCGCCGACGGGATCACGCTCGGTTTTCCGGCGTTCGCGAAGGCCGCCGGCGAGAACTGGCCGGACACGTTCGATGCGAGCGACCTCCAGCTCGTCTCCGTCGAGCCGGGAGTCGTCTACGGGACGTACCGATATCGCGTCCGGTACGCCTCCGACGAGCAGACCGGCGTCTCCGAGCGGCTGTTCGTCCGCACGGATGCGGGCTGGAAGATCGCGATGACGAGCGCTTTTCCGGCGATGCCGGGCACGCCGCCTCCGCCGCGCGTCATCGTCGGCGCGACGCTCGTCGACGGGACGGGAGCCGCTCCGGTCGCCGACGCGACCGTCGTCCTGCGCGACGGGAAGATCGAGTGCGCCGGCCGCTGCGCGATCCCGGCCGGCGTGACCGTCGTCGACGGACGAGGCCTGTGGATCGCGCCGGGCTTAGTCGACGCGCACGTCCACTTCTCGCAGACGGGCTGGGCGGACGGCAGGCCGGACGCGCTCGACGTGCGCGCCGCGCACCCTTACGAGAACGTCGAAGCGGACCTGAAGGAGCATCCCGAACGGTTCTTCCGGTCTCAGCTCTGCTCGGGCGTCACGAGCGTCTTCGACGTCGGCGGGTACGCCTGGACCGTCTCGATGGCGCACCGGGAACGGGAGGACACGCGGGCGCCACGCGTCGCCGCGGCGGGGCCGCTTCTCTCGACGCTCGACCACTGGCTGAACCTCCCCGCCGAGCGTCAATTCATGCTGTTGAAAGACGCGGAGTCGGCGCGCACGGGCGTGGCGTATTTGAAGTCGATCGGCGCCCAGGCCGTGAAGGTCTGGTACATCGTGCGGCCGGATCTGGCCGTCGAGACGTCGACGCCGGCCGTGCTCGCGGCGGGCGAGGAGGCGCGCAAGGCGGGGCTGCCGCTGATCGTCCACGCGACCGGCCTCGCGGAAGCGAAGGTCGCGTTGCGCGCCGGCGCGCGCGTGCTCGTCCACAGCGTCATCGATCTGCCCGTGGACGACGAGTTCCTCGCGCTCGCGAAGAAGAACGGGACGATCTACTGCCCGACGCTCACGGTCTTCGGCGGTTACGCGCGGATGGCCCAGGCGGTGGTTTCGAAACGCCCGCCGGACGTCGACGACCCGAACGGCTGTGTCGATCCGGTGACGCGCGCGAAGGTGGCGGAGAGCGCCCGGGTCGCCGCGCCCGAGGGATACGCCGGGACCGCCGCTCGCGGGGCGGAGCGCGCCGCGCACGTCAAGGAAGTCGCCGGCCCGAACCTGAAGCGCGTTGCGGACGCGGGGATCCCGATCGCGATGGGGACCGACGCCGGCAACCCGCTGACGCTGCACGGTCCGTCGGTCTACGCGGAGATGGAAGCGATGCAGGCGGCGGGGCTGACGCCGATGCAGGTGGTGGTGGCTTCCACCCGCGGCGGCGCGACGGCGATGGGAGTCGAGAAGGAGACGGGCACGGTCGAGAAAGGCAAGTCGGCCGACCTGGTCATCCTCGCCGGTGATCCGACGGCGGACGTCGCGAACTTCCGCAAGGTGCGCTACGTCGTGCGCGGCGGCGTCGTGCGGTCGATCGAGGAGCTCAAGGCGACGGCGGCGGTGGGGAAGTAACGCTAAGGGACCATTCGAAACCCGCAGTCGCGGAAATCCGGATCGAACGTGAAGGCCGTATCGATTCCCAACCGCTCCATGAGCTCGAAGCTCGCGCAGTCGGTGAGACTCACCCGCTTGTCTCCATACCGCTCCATTCTCCTGAGAGCTCCCTCGAGCAACTCGAGATCGACCAGGATCAGGTCATGGCGGGTACTTCTGAGAAGATCTCGCGTGAAGTCAACTGCGCTTTTTGCCCCGACCTTGACTCGACCCCGCGTCGCGAGTTCCGCGAGGATCAGCTCGGTCAAGACGAATCGCGCCTGAGGATTTCTTTTTCTGAAGTCGACCGCGTTTGGATGCCTTGCGTCGTCGTCCCACAGCAGGGCCAGAAGCGCGCTCGTGTCCGCGAGAAGCTTCAATCTCGGTCTCCTTCGGCCATCCATAGAGGTAGTGGTCGTGATTGATGGACTCGTCACCGGCCGATCCGTGGAAGGCGCCGATCCATTTGTCGAAGGGATCCTCTCCAAACGGAATCGGTTTCTGCTCTTCGTGGCGTCCCAGGTAACGCTCGACTGATTCCCGGACGACCGAC
>QHVV01000085.1 GCA_003222385.1 Acidobacteriota bacterium | reverse complement strand
GGATTTCACCTGGGAAACGTGGCGCTCCACGCGCTCGTCACGATCCTCTTCGCCCGCTTCCTCGCGAAGCTCGACGTGCCCCCGCCGACCGCATGGGGAGCCGCTCTCCTCTTCGCGGTTCATCCGATCCACGTCGAGGCGGTGACGAGCCTCGTCGGCCGGGGAGAGGCGCTCGCCGCCGTGTTCCTCTTCGGTTTCCTGCTGGCCGCTCTGGAGCTCCGCGGTAACCCGCGCCGCCGGGTCCGGCTGATCGCGATCGCGCTCTTCTGTTATGCGCTCGGCATCCTGACGAAGGAGAGCGCGGCGGTGGCGCCGGCGCTGGCCTTTCTCGCCTTCTGCCGGCTCGAAGAAGGCGGCCTCGCCCGGAGGTTCGGCAAGGCTCTTCGCCTGGGTCTTCCGTTGTACGCCGGATCCTCACTGCTCCTCGCCGGTAACTTCCTTTTGCGACGCTGGGTGCTCGGCGGTTACCTCAAATCCCGGACCTTCCGCATCTTCGAGCTCGAAAATCCTCTGGCCGTGCTGTCGGCCGGGGAGCGCGTCACCAACGCGGCCGCCATCCTTCTGCGCTACGTTGGACGGCTCCTCGCTCCCCTGCGTCTCTCCGCCGACGAATCCGCCTGGTCGATCCCGGTCCGTCACGGATTCGACGCCGTCGGGCTCGCGGCGCTTCTCCTCCTCGCCGCTGTGACGGTCGCGAGCATTCTGCGGTTGCGGGAAGACTCCGGAACGGCGTTCGGATTTCTTTTCTTCGCCATCGCGTTCGCACCGACGGCGAACCTCTTCTTCCCGATCGGCACGATCTACGGAGATCGACTGGCGTACCTTCCGTGCGCCGGTTTCGGGCTGGTCCTCGCCGCGGCGATTCTCGGAAACGGTCGGGCGCCCGCCCTGCCGTCGCGAACCCGCGTCGCGCTCTTCTTCGCCGTCGCGCTCTTCTTCGCGGTTCGGAGCGTCGTTCGAAATCCGGTCTGGAAAGACGACGAGACCCTCTTCACCGAGACCGTCCGGACCTCTCCGGAGAGCGCCAAGGCCCACTACAACCTGGCGTGGGTATCGGCGGAGAAGGGGCGTGTCTCGGTCGCGCTCGAGCAGTACACGCTCGCGGCGGTCATCTATCCCGACTACTTCGACGCGTGGGCGGGCAAAGGCCTGATGGAACAAAGGCTCGGGAATCTCGCGAAGGCGGAGAAGGCGTTCCGGCAGTCGCTCGCGGTCGCGCCGACCTACGAGAACGGGTTCTTCCGGCTGGGATACGTGCGGGAGCTTCGGAACGATTTCGCGGGCGCGGAGCGCGCCTACGCCGACGGGCTCTCGAAGAATCCGAACTCGACTCCGCTCGCTTACCGGCTGGCGATCGTCCGCTCGCGCCTCTCGCGGCCCACCGCAGAAGCCGACTGGCATCGCGCGATCGAGCTCGCGAAGGGAGGGGCGACGTTCCGCCTCGGCTACGCGCAATGGCTCTTCGACCGGGGAAAGATCGCGAACGCCCGGCGCGAGGCGCGCGAAGTCCTCCGCCGCCGTCCGCGCGACGCCTCGGCGCTTCGGATCCTCGCCGACTCGAGCCGCGGCCGCGGCGAGAGATTCGCCGAAGGGCTCGCGGCCGAGAAGCTCTTCCGGGTGACGCGCTTGGCGACCGACTTCGATCGGCTCGTCTCGATCTCCCGGGAGAGCCCGGCTTACCGGTCCCGGTTCGCGACGGTCGAGAAGTCGCTCAGAGTCCTTCGGTCCGGGGCTCCCGCGCTTCCCGGCGCCGCCGCTTCTTCCGGGCGGCCCGCTCCGCCACCCGTGGATGGCGGCGATGGTAGATCCGGAGCACGGCACCAACCACGACGTAGGCCGCCAAACCGATGAGCGTCGCGAGGACGATCGTTCCGACGAGGAACGAGGGGAGCCGCGGCCGCAGAGCGGGACCCGTGAAGGCGTGCCAGAAATCGCGATGGAGGAGCCGGTCCCAGGGGAGGTCCGGGACCTTCTTTTCGGAGTAGCGGAGGAGCTGGCGGCCGAGCGCGTACCCGGCGGCGTACACGGGAGGGAGCGTCCACGGGTTTCCGACGAACTGGCCGAGCAGCGCGTCGAACCGGTTGAGGCGAAAGATAAACGCGAGACCGATCGCGATTGCGAAATGGATTCCGAGAAACGGCGAGAACCCGACCCCGATCCCGAGCGCGATCGCCGCGGCCACGCGTTCGGGCGGCTCCTCGCGGCCGAGCAGGTCCGCGAGAAGGACCTTCAACCTCCGCGAAAGTTTCAGCGGATGGAGGCGGCGCCGCCGGAATGCGCGGGGGGTCTGCCATCTCATCGCGCGACTCCGGAAAAATGATCGTAGCCGAGCCGATCGATCGGGCGCAGGCCCCGCGCCTCTTCGAGGAAAGCGCCGGCGCCCGCTTCCACCCGGCCGATCCTGCGCACGGCGACGCCCCACTCGGCGGGAGGGTCTGCGAACCGGCCGCTCTCGCTGGCGGGAACGGTGAAGAGGAGCTCGTAGTCGTCCCCGCCCGCGAGCGCCATCTCGACCGGATCGCGGCCGGCCAGACGGGCGAACGAGAGGAGAGCGGGGGACAACGGAAGGCTTTCGCCTTCGATCACGAGCCGGACCCCGGAGGCGCGGGCAAGCCGGCCCGCGTCGACACCGAGTCCGTCGGAGACGTCGATCGCCGCGGTCGCGAGACCTTCGGACGCGAGCGCCCGACCGAGCGGCAGCCGCGGCTCCGGATCGCGATACGCCGCAAGAAGCGCGGTCTCGTCGGCCGGAGAAAGGGATTCCGGCGTCCAGGCGCCGTCGCCCCGGGGCGGCTCGGCGCCGGCTCGCGCGCGGGCGACGGCGAGGCCCGCGGCGGCGTCGCCCGGCCAGCCCGACAGGAACACGCTGTCGCCCGGCCGCGCTCCGGAGCGCTTGAGCACTTCGCCGGTCGGACGGCCCCAGATCGCGGTCGAGAGAAAGACTTCCGCGGCGCGGGAGAGATCGCCTCCGGCGAGGACCGCGCCAAACTCTCCGGCGCGCTCCGCCGCCGCGAGAGCCAGGGCGAGCGGGAAATCCTCCCCCGCGGTTTCGGGGAACCCGATCGTCAGAAGAAAAAACTCGGGCCACGCGCCCACGGCGGCGAGGTCCGAGAGGCCGACGGAAACGGCGCGGCGGCCGAGTCGCTTCGGGTCCTCTCCGGGCAGGAAGTCCACGCCTTCGACGAGCGTGTCGGTCGACGCGACGAGCGGTCCAGCCGCTCGGTCGATGACGGCGGCGTCGTCGCCGGGGCCGAGCAGAAGCGATTCGTCGGATCGGAGTGAAGCGCGGAGGAGCTCCACGAACCGATCTTCGGCCCCCATGGGCCGCGATTATGACGAAGGCTTGCGGCGGGCTCGCGCGACCGGCTGCGCCGGCCGTGCCGGCGCTTCTCCCGGCTGGACGGTTATCTCCCTCCCCTCGGGAGCGGGAGGCGGCCCGGTGCGCTCCGCCTCCGGCTCGATGGGCTCCGGCTCGAACGGCAGGAGAGCGTTCGCGAGGACCTCCTCCACGTTTTCGACGTAGCGGAACGTCATGCCGTGAAGGACCCGCGGATTCATCTGGAGCACGTCGCGGCGGTTCAGCTTCGGCAGGATGACCGTCGTGAACTTTGCCTGCCGGGCCGCCAGGACCTTCTCCTTGACGCCTCCGATCGGAAGGACTTCGCCGCGGAGCGTGATCTCCCCGGTCATGGCCACGTCGCGGCGCACCTTGCGATGCGTGAACGCCGAGATCATCGCGGCCGCCATGGTGATGCCGGCGGAGGGGCCGTCCTTCGGGATCGAGCCCTCCGGAACGTGGATGTGGACGTCGTGGGTCTCGAAGAAGTCGGCGGGGATGCCGAGCTCGCTGCCGTGCGCCCGGGCGTAAGACATCGCGGCCTGCGCCGACTCCTTCATGACGTCGCCGAGCTGTCCGGTCAGCCGGAGGCCGCCCTTGCCGCGCACCGCGAGGGCCTCGACGAAAAGAATGTCGCCGCCGACCGAGGTCCACGCGAGCCCGGTCGCGACGCCGACCTGGTCCTTCTTCAGGAGCTCGTCGGAGAAGTGCTTGACCGCGCCGAGCATCTTCTCGACGGACGCCGCGGTGATGCGATAACGCCGCGTCTTCCCCTTCGCGACGGCCACCGCGACCTTCCGGCAGATGGCCCCGATCTCGCGCTCCAGGTTTCGCAGCCCCGCCTCGCGCGTGTACGCCTCGATGATCTTCCGCACTCCGCCGTCGGTGAACTCGACGTTCACCTCCGTGACGCCGTTCTCCTCCATCTGCTTCGGGATCAGGTGGCGTTTCGCGATCGCGAGCTTCTCCTCGAGCGTGTACCCGGAAAGCCGGATGACCTCCATCCGGTCGAGGAAAGCGGGCTGGATCGGGTCGAGGATGTTCGCGGTCGCGATGAAAAGGACGCGCGACAGGTCGTACGTGACCCCGAGATAGTGATCGCGGAAGGAAAAGTTCTGCTCGGGGTCCAGGACCTCGAGGAGGGCCGAGCTCGGATCTCCCCGGTAGTCCGCTCCGATCTTGTCGATCTCGTCGAGCATGAAGACCGGGTTCGACGTTCCCGCCGAATGGATGCCCTGGACGATGCGTCCGGGCATCGCGCCGACGTACGTCCGGCGGTGGCCGCGGATCTCGGCCTCGTCGCGGACACCGCCGAGCGAAAGGCGGACGAACTTGCGGTCGAGCGCCCGCGCGATCGATCGGCCGAGCGACGTCTTTCCCACCCCGGGAGGGCCCACGAAGCAGAGGATCGGGCCCTTCAACGTCTTCTTCAGCGCGTGCACCGCGAGGAACTCCAGGATCCTCTCCTTGACCTTCTCGATGTCGTAGTGGTCCTCGTCCAGGATCGTCCGGGCGCGTTCGATGTCGCCGGCGTCCTCGGACAGGGTCGACCACGGCAGGCCGGTCATCCAATCGAGATAGGTCCGGATGATCGCGGTCTCGGCGGAATCGGGATGGCTCCTCTCCAGCCTCTTGATCTGTTTCTCGATCTCCGCGGCCGCCTCGGCCGGGATCTTCTTCTCCCCGACGATCCGCCGATAACCCTCGAGCTCCTCGGAGAGCTCCTCTCCTTCGCCGAGCTCCTGCTGGATCGCCCGCAGCTGCTGGCGCAGGTAGTACTCGCGCTGCGAACGATCCATCTCGCCCCGGGCCTGCGTCGAGATCTCCTGCTGCATCGAGAGAACCGTGATCTCGCGCGCGAGGTTCTCGTTCACGAGCCGAAGGCGTTCGATCGGGTCGGTCGACTCGAGGATCCGCTGCGCTTCCTCGAGCTTGAGCTCCAGGTTCGAGGCGGCGAGATCGGCGAGCCGCGCGGGATCGGAAAGGTTCGCCGCGATCACCATCACCTCGGGCGAGATGCTCTTGCCGAGCGACACGGACTTCTCCAGGTTCTGCTTCACGCTCCGCACGAGCGCCTCGTGCTCGGGAGGGAGCTCTTTCGCGGGCTCCGATTCCTCGAGGCGCGTGATTTTCACTTTCAGGTAAGGCTCTTCCGAGAGGACCGAGTCGATCCGCGCGCGCGTGACGCCCTGCACGAGCAGGCGCGTGCGGCCGTCCGGCAGCTTCAACATCCGCATGATCGCCGCGACGGTTCCGACCGGGTGCAGGTCGGGCAGCCGCGGCAGCTCGGTCTGGGCGTTTCTCTGGGCGACCAGCATGATGATCCGCTGCTCGGCGAGCGCCGCGTCGACGGCGTTGATCGACCTCTCCCGCGAGACGGAGAGAGGCAGGATGATGTACGGAAAGACGACGACGTCCTTCAGCGGCAGGACCGGAAGAATGTCGGGGATCGGAAGGTCGGTGTCGCGCTCGGCGACTCCCGGTTTTTCTTCGAGCTCGACCACGGCTTAGCCTTCCTCCTCGGTTTTGACCGGAATGTCGTGCTCTTTCTCGCGCAGGTCGGGGACGCGCGGCAACACGACCTCGAGCAGACCTCGGGAGAGCCGGGTCTTCGCCTGACGGGAGTTCACCGGCCTCGGGAGAGCCACCGACTTCACGAACGAACCGAAGTAGCGCTCCATGCAGAAGAAGCGGATGCCTTCCCGCGGACGGGTCTTTCCCCTCTTGGTTCCCCGGACGGTCACCACCCGTCCGCGGATGCTGACCTTCACGTCCGCCGCTTCGACGCCCGGGAGCTCGAAGAGAACGCGGATCCTTTCGCCGTCGTCGACGACGTCCACGCTCGGGTCCCAGGCCGAGGCCGGAGAGACAACGGGGTTGTTGCTCTCGACGAAGAGGGAAAAGAGCCGATTGACTTCGCGTTGTAGCCGCGAAAGCTCGACCATCGGTCCGAAGAACCTCAATCGCCGCATCGCCGGAAAATCGCCCTCACGGGGTCGCTTTGGCGTCCGCACGCCCGAGAAGATTCTTCAACTCGCGGAGGAACTCGTCCACGTCCTCGAACTTCCGATACACCGACGCGAACCGGACGTACGCGACCTTGTCGAGCTCGCGGAGATGATCCATCACCCGGGCTCCGATCTCGTTGGTCGCCATTTCGCGCACCTCGGTGTCGTGAAGAAGCGTTTCGATCTCGTCGACGATCGCATCGAGCTGCGCCGGAGCGACGGGCCGCTTCTCGCAAGCTTTCACGAGTCCGGCGCGAAGCTTCTTCCGATCGAAATTCTCCCGGCGGCCGTCTTTCTTGACGACCATGTACGGGATTTCCTCGATCGTCTCATAGGACGTGAAACGGCGGCCGCAGGACTCGCATTCCCTGCGGCGGCGGATCACTTCGCCCTCGCGACTCTCGCGTGAATCCACGACGCGATCGTCCACGGCGCCGCAGAACGGACACTTCATTCCTCCATTATCGCGCGACCCGCGGAATCCTCGCGGCTCTCCGCGAGCTCATCGAGCTTCCGGACAGGCACCGGGGTCAGCGCGAAGAGCGCGATGCCGATGAGCGTGATCGGAACGAACGAAATCGCGTGAGCCATGACGGCGACCCCCGACGCGGGATCGCGCGCGACGCTGTAGACGTCGGTCAACGCGAGCTGGACGGCGACGTGATAGGAGCCGAGGCCTCCCGGAGTCGGAAACATGAGACCGAGGACCGCGGCCGCCGTCACGACGAAGCTCGCGGAGAACGGGAGGTCGAGGTGAAACGCGCGCAGCACCGAATAGATCTGCACGTTGATCACGAGCCACATCACGAGCGAGCCGACGGTCACGAGGAGGAGCAACCTCGGGCTTCGGAGCGACGCGAACCCGTCCACGAACGTCTCGGTGAACGCCCGCGCGCGCGGCTGAAACCGCTCCGGAAGCCGGCGCCAGAGCTTCTCGAGAAAGCGTTCCGTCGCACCGCGCCGAAAAACGGAAAAAAGGACTGCCCCCACGAGCACGAGAAGAAGCACGGCGGGAACGACGAGCTTGCCGATACCGCGCGAGCTCGGGAGGCCGGTCGCGGCGGCAATCAGAAAGAAGAAGACCACGGCCGCGCCGTCGAAAACGCGCTCCAGCAGCACCGAGGCGAGAAGCGGCGAGAAGGGGAGCCGGCGGGACCGCGCGAGGAGAGCCGGCCGGAGAATTTCTCCGACTTTGCCGGGCAGATTGTTCGCCGCGAAGCCGAAGGCGGTGGCGACGAACGCGGGATAGAACGGAACCCGCGCCACCGGGCGGAGGAGAAACGTCCACCGGACCGCCCGGAGAACGAACGTCGCGATCGCCATCACGAGGCTCGCGAGAAGCCAGCCGGCCGAGGCCGACGCGATCTGGCGCCCGATTTCGGACAGTCGCAGGCCGCGGAGGAAAAACGCCACCACGATCCCGGTCACGATCACGGAGACGCCGATCTGCGCGGCTCGCGAGCGAAGCGCCCCTTTCAAAGGCTTCGCTCCCGCGCCGCAGCCGGCGCCGACGCCCGCCGAATTCTTCTCACGCGAATCCCTCCGTCTGGGTTGCTCCGACCATCCAAAGGATTCCTCCTGCCGAAAAAAATGAGGCGAAGTTCTGACGGAGCTTGACTTTCCGCTCCAATTTACTCATTCTTTTCTTAAATTTTCGGGAGGAAAGCATGCTAAGGAAGTCGCCCGGGCTCCTGGCACTTCTCGTTGCGGGGGTCTGGCTGCTCGCGCCCTCCGTTTGGGCTCAGCCGATCGGGGTGATCGATCAGCCGACGGCGGGACAGACAGTTTCGGGCGTCGTCAAAGTCTCGGGATTCGTCCTCGACTTCAACACGATCGACAAGATCGAGCTCTTAGTCGACGGGAACTTCGCCAACCGCGCCGATACGAACCTTCCGCGGGCCGACGTCCTGGAGGTCTTCCCGACGTATGCCAACAGCGCGACCCCGAATCCGGGCTGGGTCTCGTCCTTTCTCGCCAGCCGCTTCCCGAACGGGCCACACGCGGTCTCGATTCGGGTGACCGAGTCGAGCCAGGCGGTCACGATCATCGGACCGATCACGGTCCTGATCGACAACTCGATCAACCAGGCCCCCTTCGGCTACATCGACATCCCCGGGCCGGCCGGGGTCGAAGGGGCGAATGGCTCGTTTCCGGTGTCGGGCTGGGCGCTCGACAACGAGGACGTCGATCACATCGATTTCCTGATGGACGGCCAGATCGTGGCGGGCGCCGTGGGGCGCGGCCTGCCCTCGACCGCGATCTACGGGACGACCCGGCCCGACGTCCACGCCGCCTTTCCGGACGTCCCGAACTCGCTCTTCTCCGGTTTCCAGGCGAACGTCGACACGACGAAGCTCATCAACGGAGTCCATCTCCTCTCGGTCCGCGTGACCGACAACCTGGGAGCGTCGCGGGTGATCGGGACCCGGACCGTCCAGATCATCAACAACGGCGCCAATCTGCCGCCCTTCGGCCAGATCGACTTCCCGCTGGACAAGGCGTCGCTCTTCTGCACGACGATCAATGTCGGGATCCCGTCCCCCTGTACCCCGGACATCTGCGGTTTCGTGCTGTCCAACGTGGTCGCCGGATGGGCCCTCGACGTCGGCGCTCGCCTGGATCATGGGCAGGTGTCGTACGTCGAGCTGCTCTTAGACGGCGCCATCCTCGCGAACACGCGGACCGACTGCGTGCAGACCGCCACCGGCGGTCTCGTCAACTGCTACGGCATCAATCGGCCCGACGTGGCGCGCAGCTACTCCGGGTACGTCAACGCGGACAACGCCGGTTTCAACTTTGCCTTCGGTCTGATCACGAGCAGCACCGACGCCAGCGGGCAGATCGCGATCACACGTCAAACGGCCGATCCGACGATCTTCGACGTCGTCGGGTTCACGCGTCCCGGCAAGCACACGATCGCCGTGCGGGTCGGGGACGAGGAGGAGGCGCTCACCCAGATCGGCGCCATGTCCGTGGACGTTCTCTGCGACCCGACCGGTGCGGACTTCCCGGCCTTCGGCTACATCGATACCCCCTCGGACTACCAGTTCATCGACGGCATCTTCACCGTGTTCGGCTGGGCGTTCGACTTCAACGGCGTTCAGCGGATCGAGGTCGACGTGGACGGGCAGGTCGTCGGCAACGCGACCTACGGACTGTCGCGGCCGGACGTTCCCCGGAACGACCCGAGGGTGCCTTCGGTCAGCGTCGGCTTCGCGTTCCAGCTCGACACGACGCGACTTTCCGACTCGGAGCACGACCTCGTGATCTACGTCGTGGACTCGACGTTCGGGACGCCGCGGCGCACCGAGATCGGCCGCCGCAAGTTCGTCGTCAACAATAACGTCCTGACGCACCGGTAGGACGCTCCGGGCGGGCCAGAGGGTCCGCGAGCCGGCGGTAGACTCCGGGCTTCGTGCCGCGGCGATTCCTCGTCTTCCTCGCAGTCGGCGCCTACCTGATCTTCCGGCTGCCCGCGATCACGGGTCTGCCGATCTTCGTCGACGAATCGACCTATCTCCACTGGGCCGATCTCGTTCGACGGGACCCGGCCCGGAACGCTTTCGTCTCCATGATCGATCCGAAGCCGCCCCTGCACGTCTGGCTGCTCGCGCTCGTTCTCGGCCTCGGTCGGAATCCCCTCGTCAGCGGACGGCTCCTGTCGGTCGCGGCCGGAGCTCTGGCGTTGCCGATGTTCATTGGGCTCGCCGGCCGTCTCCAGCGGACCGCCTCGGGACGCTCCCCTCCTTCCTCCGGCGGTTCCCCCCGCGCCTCCGCCACGGAATGGTGCGCGGCTGCGCTTTTCGTCACCTCGCCCTACCTGGCGTTTTCGCAGCGGATGGCGCTCGTCGAGTCCCTGTTCCTCCTGGAGGAGATCGCGATCGCCGGGCTCTCGGTCGCAGTCGCGGACGCCTTCCGGGAGCCCGGGACAACCGGGCGCCGGCGGTGGAATCTCTGGATCCTCCTCGGGCTCGCGCTCGGCGCGGCTTTTCTCACGCGCCAGAACATCAGCTACGTGCTGCTCGGGCTGCCGGTC
>QHVV01000111.1:67479-68013 GCA_003222385.1 Acidobacteriota bacterium | reverse complement strand
GCTGAACGCCGGGCTGAATCAGGAGCGCCCGCTCGCTTCCGGGCGATCCGACGACCATTTGGTCGATGTCCGGCGGTCCCTTGTCGTCCACGCGAAAGAAGAGCCGCGCGCCGTCGGGGGTCCACACGGGAGCGCTTTCGTCGATCTGGCCCGAGGTCAATCGGGTGGAAGCCCCGCTCGCCGCTTCGAAGACCCAGAGATCGGACGTACCGAACCGGCTGTCCTCGACGGCGACGGCGATGCGGTTCCCGGACGGCGAGATCCGCACGAAGTCGACGACAGCGGGTTGGCCCAGAACGCCGAGCTCTTTTCCCTGTCGATCGAGCCAGACGAGGCGCACGGGTGTCTCCGCGGCCTGGTAGGCGATCACGCCCGTCTGGGACACCGAGAACGCGGCGTGCCCCGGGCCGAAGAAGTGGTGGACGTTCTCGGCCAGGAGGGTCGGCTCCCCGGAGAGAGCGGCCTTCTTCGCGTCGAACGGCTGCGCGAAAAGAGCGTTGTCGCGGACGTAGATCAGGTAGCCCGGCTCCGCAT
>QHVV01000111.1:35373-67417 GCA_003222385.1 Acidobacteriota bacterium | reverse complement strand
GGCGAGAGTGCCTGAAACAGGAAATGCCGGCCGTCCGGAAGGAACTGTGGCCACAGAAGCGCGACCGGGTCAGAGGGATCGACGCCCAGGACGCGGACCGGCGCTCCGCCCCGATCCGAGACGCGGAAGATCCCGGGCTCGCCCGGTGGGATCTGCGAGAGGAGGATCGTCCCGTCGCGACCCCACGTCCCGAGCCAGTCGATGAAGGCCGGGCAGAGCTCTTCCGCCGGGCCGCCCGCGGCCGGGACCTTCTTCACCTTCCCGTCGGCGAAGAACGCGATGAAACGGCTGTCGGGCGACCAGAAGTGCGCGCTCGCGCCGAGAGTTCCTTCGAGCTCGGTGAATTTCTCGGAGTCGAGGGGACGGAGAAAGAGACGGCGCCGTCCGTTGGAGATCGCTTCGACGACGAGTCGCGTGCCGTCAGGGGAGATGGAGAGACCCCTGGAGACCGGGCCGGGGGAGTAGGTCGTCCCAGGCGGGATCGGAACCGAAAAACGCACCGGGCGCCCGACCGTCTCGACCCGGGGTCGACGGAGGAGGAGCACGGCGAGCGCGGCCCCGATGAGGAGGACGACCGCAACAATCGCGAGGGCCGGGACGCGCAGCCGCAGCGCCGGAGCGGGCTCCGCCGCGCCGGAAATCTCGTCGGTGGCCGGGAGTTGCAGCTGAAACGCGAGGTCGTGGGCGGAGTGGAAGCGGGCCTCGGGGTCCTTCTCGAGGCAGTGTCGGATGATCCGGTCGAGGACGGGCGGAACCTGTCGGTTGGTCGTGGAGAGGTCTTCGGGCTCCTCGCGCAGGATCGCGGACATCGTGTCGGCAGCGGTTTCCCGGTGGAATGCCCGTTTCCCCGAGAGCATCTCGTAGAGGATCGCGCCGAACGAAAAGATGTCGCTTCGGGCGTCGGCGGGCCGGCCGCGGACCTGCTCGGGCGACATGTAGCCGAGTGTCCCCATCACGATTCCCGGCTCGGTGCCGGCGGTCTCGGTGGGAAGGTTCGTCTGCGGGCCGCCTTTCTCGGGCTGCGTCAGCTTCGCGAGGCCGAAGTCGAGGATCTTGACGCGCCCGTCTCTCGTCACGAAGAGGTTCTCGGGTTTCAAATCCCGGTGCACGATGCCCTTCTCGTGCGCGGCGGCGAGACCGTGCGCGATCTGGATCGAGTACTCGATCGCGCGGCGCGGGGCGAGCGGCCCTCCCGCGAGCCGGCTTCGCAGCGTCTCGCCTTCCAGAAGCTCGGTGACGACGTACGGAGCGGCGTCGACCGTGCCGACGTCGTGGACCGCAGTGATGTTGGGGTGATTTAGGATGCCGGCGGCGCGCGCCTCCTGCTCGAAGCGGCGCAGGCGATCCGGGTCGTTGGAGAACGACGCCGGCAGCACCTTGACCGCGACCTCGCGCCCGAGGCGGGAATCCCTTGCGCGGTAGACCTCGCCCATGCCGCCGGCGCCGAGCGGCGCCACGATCTCGTAGGGTCCGAGGCGGCTTCCCGGGGCGAGAGTCACGCCGATCGTCCGGACTCGAATTTCTCGACGTCGTGCCGGTAGAGCTCGTACGCCTTCGAGTACTCCATGACCCGCGCGACCTCGGCGACGAACTCTTCGCTGTATCCGGCTCGCCGCAGCAGGTGGAACCCCATCTCCATCCCGGACGCGATCCCGCCGGCGGTGATGATCCGCCCGGCGTCGACGACTCGAGCCCGGCTGATGCGGGCGGCCGGCGCGATCTTCGCGAGCCGGTCGATCGGGACCATGCCCGCGGGCGAAGCTTCGACGCGGTCCGGCTCCTTGCGGTTCGTCGCCGGGAGGCCGTCCAAGAGGCCCATCTCTCCGTAGATCCACGATCCCGTGCAGACGCTCGTGAGGAGTGTCGAGTCCTGCAGCGACCGGACGTAGTCGTGGAGCCGGCGATTGTGCAGTTCCTGGCGGGTTCCAAAGCCTCCCGGGATCAGGAACGCGTCCATGGCGGGCGCATCCTGGAACGAGTAGTTCGGCAGCACGGTGAAGCCCGCCTGGGTCTGCACGGGACGGAGCGAGTCGGCGATCAGGAAGGCGTCGAGCTCCGGATCGAATCGCCGCGCCACGGAAAAGACCCCGTAAGGAGCGGCGAAATCGACGATCTCGGCGTCCTTGAAGACGTAGATACCGAGTCGAAAACCGGACGTCTGAGGCTTCTCCGCCATGGTGTCCTCCGGCGCAATGGGCCGGCCGGAAAGTCTATGCCCGGTCGGTGGAGGATAGAGTTCCCGGCGCTCCGCTCTCGCTCGAAAAGGAGGTCGTCATGCGTTCGCGACGCGCGCTGGTCCTCGTTCCGGGCCTCGTTTTCTGCTGCGGGCTCGCCGCGTTCGGTCAGGCTGCGAACCCCGAAGGCGTGACGGTGATCCGCGCGGGCACGCTCATCGACGGAATTTCGAACGCGCCTCGCCGCGATCAGGTGATCGTCGTCCGCGGCAACCGCATCGAGAAGGTCGGCGCGGCGTCGTCGGCCGCGATTCCGGGCGGCGCGGCCGTGATCGACCTCTCGCGCGCGACACTGCTGCCCGGCCTGATCGACAGCCACACGCACATCTTCCTTCAGGGGGAGGACCCGGCCGAGGGCGGCTACGACGTTCAGCTCCTGAAGTACCCGATCGCGTTTCGCGCGGCGCGGGCGGCCGTCTCCGCGCGGCGGGCGCTCGAGCAGGGGTTCACGACCATCCGCGACGTCGAAACGGAAGGCGCGGGTTACGGGGACGTCGGCATCAAGCAGGCGATCGACGGGGGTTACATCCCCGGGCCGCGGATGTTCGTCGTCACGCGCGCGATCTCGACGACCGGCGGATATCCGCTCGAAGGTTACGCTCCCGAGATCGACGTCCCGAAAGGCGCGCAGCTGATCGACGGCCCCGTCGAGGCACGCAAGGCGGCCCGCGAACAGCTGGACCACGGGGCGGACTGGATCAAGGTGTACATGACGCACCGCTCCTGGCTCGACGCGAAAGGGAACCTCGTCTCGCAGCCCACGCTCACCCTCGAGGAGATCAAGGCAGTCGCGGACGAGACCCACGGCTGGGGAAAGAAAGTCGCCTGCCACGCGTACAACGGGATCGGGCTGCACCGCGCGCTCGACGGGGGGTGCGACTCGATCGAACACGGACTGGAGTTGGACGATGCCGCGGTCGCACAGATGGTGCGACAGGGCACCTGGCTCTGCCCGACGATGAGCGTTTACTACGACCACTGGGCGCCGGCCGACACGCCCGCCGGGAAGCGCGACCGCAAACGCGTCGCGGTGCACGGGCCGTCGTTCCGGAAAGCGCTGAAGGCTGGCGTGAAGATCGCGTTCGGCACGGACGTCGGCGGATTTTCCTGGAGCGAGCCGATCGCGCGGGAGTTTTCCCGGATGGTCGAGTTCGGGATGACCCCGATGGCGGCGATCCAGTCGGCCACATCAAAGGGCGCCGAGATGCTCGGAATGTCGGGAGAGATCGGGGTGATTACTCCCGGCGCGTACGCGGACATCATCGCTGTCACCGGGGACCCGCTCCATGACGTCGAAGCGCTCGAACGAGTCGGCTTCGTGATGAGAGATGGAAAGGTCTACCGAAACGACCTGAAGTGACAGACGAGTTGGCTAGCCCGCGACCTTGAGCTGCATCAGCAGGAACGCGTAGTCGAACGCGGCCTCGCGCAGCTTGTCGTAGCGGCCCGAAGAGCCGCCGTGACCTCCGGCCATGTTGACCTTGAAGACGAGCGGGTTCGAGTCGGTCTTCGTGGCGCGAAGTCGCGCGACGTATTTCGCCGGCTCCCAGTACATGACCTGGCTGTCGTTGAACGACGTTTTCACCAGCATCGCGGGGTAGTCGCGCGCGGCGATGTTGTCGTAGGGGCTGTAGCTCCGCATGTACTCGTACTGCTCCCGGATCCGCGGGTCTCCCCACTCCTCGAACTCGCCGACGGTCAATGGCAGCGTCGGATCGAGCATCGTGTTCAGGACGTCGACGAACGGGACCCGCGTGATGGCGACGTGGAAGAGATCGGGCCGCATGTTGACGACCGCGCCAACGAGGAGTCCTCCGGCGCTGCCTCCCTCGATCGCCAGGCGGTCCGCCGACGTCCACTTCTCCCGGATCAGATGTTCCGCGATCGCGATGAAGTCGGTGAAAGTGTTTCTCTTCGCGAACATGCGCCCCTGGTCGTGCCACTTCTTTCCCATCTCGCCGCCTCCGCGCACATGTGCGATCGCCACCACCACGCCGCGATCCAGGAGGCTGACCCGGTTCGAGGAGAAGGTCGGGTTGTTGGGCACGCCGTAAGACCCGTAGCCGGTGAGAAGGAGTGGACTCGAGCCGTCGTGTTTCGCGTCCTTCCGATAGACGATCGAAATCGGGACGAGCGTTCCATCCGGCGCCTTCGCGTGCAGCCGCTCGGAGATGTAGCGGCTGGGGTCGTATCCCCCGAGCACCTCCGTGCGTTTCAGCAGCTTGCGCTCGCGCTTGTCCATGTCGTAATCGAAGACCGACTCGGGCGTGACGAGCGACTGGTACCGGAACCGGAAGACGTTCGTGTCGAACTCGACGTTCTCCGCGGAAAAAGCGGCGTACACGGGCTCGGGGAGATCGATGCGATGGAACGTTCCGGTCGAGAACGGCATCACCCGGAACTGCCGCAACCCGTCCTGTCGCTCGAGGAGGACCAGGTGTCCGGCGAAGACCTCGAGCCCTTCGATCATGACGTCGTCCCGCTCACGAACGATTTCTTTCCAGTTTTCCCGCCGTGGGTCTTCGACGGAAGTCATCACGACGCGGAAGTTGCGGCCGGTGTCGTTGATGCGAAGGAAGAAGGCGCCGAGCCGGTGGTCCACCTCGTACTCGCGATCCTTCTCCCTCGGAGCGACCAGGCGGAGCTCTCCGGCCGGGTCTTTTGCGCCGAGATAGCGGACCTCGCTCGACGTGTGGCTGCTCGAATCCAGGAAGAGATACGCGCGGCTGCGGGACCGCGAAATCTCCAGCGTGAACTTCTCGTCCTTCTCTTCGTAGAGGAGCGGGTCCGAAGCGGGGTCGCTTCCGAGTGTGTGGCGGTAGAGGCGATAGGGTCGCTTCGCGGCGTCGTCGACGACGTAGAAGAGGGTCCGGTTGTCGGCTGCCCAGGCGACGGAGCTGACCTTGAGAAATTTCTCGGCCGCGAGCGCTCCCGTGCGCAGGTCTTTCACGAACAGCGTGTACTCCCGGAAGCCCGTGACGTCGGTCGAGTAGGCGAGAAGGTTCCCGTCGTCGCTGACGTCGAGGTCGCCGATCGCGAAGAACTTCTCGCCGCGGGCGAGCTCGTTCGCGTCGAGCATCATCTCTTCCGGCGCGTCGAGAGTTCCCTCCCTCCGGCAATGGATCGGATACTGCTTCCCCTTCTCGGTCCGCGAGTAATAGAGGAATGCCCCTTTCCGGTACGGGACGGTGAGATCGGTTTCCTTGATCCGTCCGAGCATCTCGGAATAGAGCTTCTCCTGGAGCGGCTCGGTCGGCTTCATCAGGGAGTCGGTGTACGCGTTCTCGGAGTCGAGGTACGCGCGAACCTGAGGGTCGTCCTTCCGGCGAAGCCAGAAATAGTCGTCCTGTCGCTTCTCTCCGTGAACGACTTCCACTTTAGCCACCTTTCGCGCGGTCGGCGGGCTCGGAGAAGCCTGGCCCGCGAGCAGATTGATCCCGGCGGCGAGCGCGAACCAGCATGTCATGGCGATACCTCATGGCTCCGAAAGTCGCCGATCATAACCGGCGGGTCGTCGCCGTAGAATCGGAGGCTCCGGAGGTTCCGCCATGAGAGTTCGGGCTCTGTCCGCCTTGCTGATGCTCGCATCCGCCTTTGCTCTGGCCGACACCGGCCACGATCACACCGAAGGCGATCCGACCCGGCTCGGGAAGGTGCACTTTCCGATCTCGTGCTCCGCCGAATCTCAGCGGCGGTTCGACGTCGGCCTCGCGATGCTGCACTCGTTCTGGTACAGCAAGTCCGACAAGGCGTTCTCGGAGCTGGCCGCCGCGGACCCGACCTGCGCGATGGCGCACTGGGGGGTGGCGATGAGCCGCTTCCACCAGATCTGGGAGGCGCCTCCGCCCGACGACCTCAAGGCCGGCGTCGCCGCGATCGCGGCGGCACGCGCCGCCGGCGCGAAGACGCAGCGGGAGCGGGACTACATCGAGGCGCTCGCCGTCTATTACGACAAGTCGGACACGGTCGACCACGTCACGCGTTTTCTTTCCTTCGAGAAGGCGATGGCCGCGCTGGCGGCGAAGTATCCGAAAGACCGCGAGGCGTCGATCTTCTATGCACTCACGCTGAACGGCGTCGCGCTCGCGGTGCCGCCGGACAAGACGTACCCGCGGCAGAAGAAGGCGGGAGAAATTCTCGAGCCGATCTTCCGCGAGATGCCGCAGCACCCGGGCGTCGCGCACTACATCATCCACAGCTACGACTTTCCGACGCTTGCCGACCGCGGCCTCGATGCCGCCCGCCGCTACTCGAGGATCGCTCAGGACTCGCCGCACGCCCTGCATATGCCGTCGCACATCTTTACGCGGCTGGGGCTGTGGGAAGACTCGATCTCATCCAACCTCGCTTCGGCGGCGGCGGCGAAGAAGGATCTCCAGCGCACGATGCCGGGCGGTACGTCGTTCGACGAGCTCCACGCGATGGACTATCTCGCGTACGCGTATCTCCAGTCGGGGCGCGACGCCGAAGCCCGGAAGGTTCTCGAAGACGCGTCACGCGCGAGCAGGTTCGACAGGGAGAATTTCGCCGTGGCCTACGCTCTGACGGCGATTCCGGCGCGGCTGGCGCTCGAGAGGCGCAACTGGAGCGAAGCGAAGTCCGTGACGATCCAGCCGAGCGGGTTCGCCTGGAGCAAGTTCCCGTGGACCGAGGCGACGGTCGTTTTCGCCCGTGCGATGGGATTTGCCCGTTCGGGAGATCCGGCCTCGGCGCGCCGCGAAGCCGAGCGGCTCGAGAAGCTGCGAGACTCCCTCCGCGAGAAGGGCAACGCGTACTGGGCCGACCAGGTCGAGATCTCCCGACTCGAGGCCGGCGCCTGGCTCGCGCGGGCGGAAGGCCGGGATGCGGAGGCGCTCGAAGGGATGAGGTCCGCAGTCACGCTCGAAGCATCGACCGACAAGCACCCGGTGACTCCCGGACCGATTCTCCCCGCCAGCGAGCAGCTCGGAGATCTCTTGGTCGAGCTGGACAAGCCCGCGGAGGGGCTCGAGCAGTATCGCGCCGACCTCGCGGCGTCGCCGAACCGGCTGAACGGGCTCTACGGAGCGGCGCGAGCGGCGAGATTGTCCGGCGACCCGGTGGCCGCGCGCGGCTACTACGGGAAGCTGCTCGAGATCTGCCGGAAGGCCGATGGAGCCCGGGAACAGGTCGCCGAAGCGCGCGAGTTTCTGAACAAGAAGGACACCTCCGGCAGCCGGTAGCGCCGCGATACTGCTTGACACCCTCGGCCGCTCTGCTGAATAAGGGCGGCAAGAGGAGGTACCTTTCCATGAAGAGATTGATCGTGACCGTGGCCGTGGTCTGCCTCGCGAGCGCCGGAATCGCCGTGGCCCAGGAGCACTGGACGGAAGGGCCCGTGTGGGCCGTGAGCTTCTACCGGACGACGCCGGGCCACTTCGACGACTACATGAAGTACCTGCGCACCCACTACGTCGTCACGACGGCGGAGTCCAAGAAACAGGGGCTCATTCTCGATTCGAAGGTCTTCGTCAAAACGCCGAACGACGGTAACGACTGGGACGTCGCGATCGCGACGCTCTATCCCAGCTACGGCAAGGCGCTCGACTACAACGCCGGGGACGACGCGAAGGGCAAGGCGATCCAGGCGCAGCACTGGAAGACGCCCGACCAGGAGAAACAGCGAGAGATGACGGCCCCGCGCTTCGAGATGCGAAAATTCGTCGCGACGACCTACACGCGCGAGGTCACACTCCGTCCGATGCCGTAGGCGGAGATCCCTCGCTGCCCTCGGGATGACGCGCTTCGCGCATCACTTCTTCGGCACGCGCGCGCTCGCCGTGTTCGACCAGGCCGACGATCCCGAGGCATTGACGGCGCGGACGCGGTAATAAAAGAGCTTGTTCGGCGTCAGGCCGCTCGTGTCCGAGTACGCGACCGCGTTGGCGGCGGGCGACGCGATGGCCGTCCAGGAGACGGCGTCTTTCGAGCGCTGAATCTCGAACCCGGTCTCGTTGCCCGAGTTGTCGGTCCAGGCAAGGTCGATGCGGCTGCGGGAGATTCCCGTCGCGCTCAAGGCGGAAGGCGGCGCCGGAACCGCCGCGGGAGTCGGCGTGGGTGGGGTCGTCGGCGTCGCCGTCGGCGGGAGGGGAGTTGAGGTCGCGGTCGGCGGCACGGGAGTCGAGGTCGGTGTCGGCGTTCTGGTCGGTGTGGCCGTCGCCGGGACGGGAGTGAAGGTGGGCGTCGCCGGCACGGGAGTCGGTGTCGGTGTCGGCGTTCTGGTCGGCGTGGCGGTCACCGGCACGGGCGTGAAGGTGGGCGTCGCCGGCACGGGAGTCGGAGTCGGTGTCGGCGTTCTGGTCGGGGTCGCGGTCGCCGGCACGGGAGTCGCCGTCGGCGGCAAGGGAGTCGAGGTCCTCGTCGGAGTCCGCGTGGCCGTCGGCGGCGACGACGAACCCTTGAGGATCGTGAACGAGTCGTCGACGGCGCCGGTCTCCCGGAGGAACTTCGCGTCGAGACGGTTGTGGTCGACGTCGAGGACCATCGAGCCGAGCTGGTTCAACGAGATGAACATCGCGGGATGGTTCAAGGCGCCTCCGCTCGTCTGGCCGGAGCTTCCCGCGACGGCGTAGACCGCGCCCTCGTGCGGCGAGAGACCATCCGTGGGCTTCGTGTACGCGCCGGTCTCGGAGGGCCGGCCGCTTCCCGAGTTCTTGATCATCGCGGCCGTGAGAGTGCTCGATGTCCCGTAATGGCCGTCGAGGAGGAACGACCTCTCGTAAGAGTGGCTGTGGCCCGAAAGAACGACATCGACGCCGTAGTCCTCCAGGATCGGATTGATGTTCTGGCGCATCTCGGCGAGCTGGGCATCGGTGTCGGAGTCGTGCGAGCCCTTGCTGTACGGCGGGTGGTGCCAGAACGCGACGACCCACTCCTGGGCGGTCGACGCGAGGTCGTTTCGGAGCCAGGTCGCCATCGCCGCGGTCGGCGAGCGATCCGAGGTCATGGAGTCCAGGCACACGAAGTGGATGTTGCCGCGGTCGAACGAGTAGTAGTCCTCGGTTCCGGAAGCCAGCCCTCCCGCTTCTCCGTTCGTCGGCAGCGTGAAGATCTGGTAGTAGGGCAGGGTCGGGGGCGGATTGGACGACTGGGCGGTGTCGTGGTTCCCGATCGTCGGCCAGAGAAAGGCCTGCCGCAGAATCGCCGGATACGTGTCGAAGACGGCAGCCTGATACTCGAGGTCGGTCCCGCTGTCGTAAGCATTGTCTCCGAGCATCAACCAGACGTCGGTGGCGCGCGTTCCGGTAAACGTCACGTACGCGTTGCGCACCGCCTGCGCGCTGGCGTTCGCCGTGCCCGAGTCGCCGACGACCCAGACCCGGGTGGGGACCGCGCTCCCGGTGAGCGGATGCGTGTGGAAGAAGAAGGTTGAGTCGCCGCCGGCGAGCGCCTCGGTCGCCGTCCCGACCGAGTAGTAATAAGTGGTATCCGGCGAGAGACCGGTGACCGTCACCGCGTGCTCCGTCACCGTGCCGGCGCCGTCGGCGGTCCCGGACAGGCTGGTCGGCGAGAGGCCATAGCGCACCCGGCTGCCAGTCGCGGCGTCGGTGCGCCAGCGGACGACGGTGCTCGAAGGCGTGCCGACCTGGAGGTACGGACCTCGAGTCACGGAAGCGCTCGCCGACCCGGCGAGCTCCAGGTCGAAGCGGATGTCGGAGCTCGTGCCGTTCGCCTGGTGGATCTCGACGGCGAGCACGTTCGTTCCCGCTGCGAGGAGGCTCGCCGGGACGCTCGTCGAGACGAACGTCGTCGTCTCCGAGCCGGCGAGGAGGTCGGAGGCGAACGTCGAAGAGGAGACGGCGCCCGCCGGCATGTTGCTGCGGAAGACTTCCGTGCCGTTGACGTAGGCGATCGCACCGTCGTCGCGGAGGACCCGGAGCGTCAGGCCGGCGAAGACCGACGGGTCGGCGACTGTGAACACGCGCCGGAAATACGTCGTGACGAATTTGTTGTTCGCGTCGGGCCCGAACCCGACCCGGGTCGCGTGGTCGCCGTCCCCGTAGCCGAGCCGCGCGGGGCCGGAAGGCCAGGACGAGTCGTCGAAGCCCGGCGAGCGCCATGCGGTCCCGAGGTCCGATCCGTTGTCCCGGTAACGCCACACGGCGCCGGTCGGCACCAGGATCGCGGCGCTGCCGGTGACGCGGCGCGCCGCGGGGACGACGACACCGAGAAGCACCACCGCCGCCGCAATGAGCCACGTTCTCGCTCTTCGCATCGGATTACCCTCCTCGGAGCTGGGATCGAATCCGGTTCCCGAGTCGTTCCATCGCCCGGGTCTCTCTCAGGCGCGGCGGCAGGAGGTCGAGCGCCCTTTGCGCCTGTCGCAGCGACTCGAACGCTTCCCGACGGCGTCCCGACGCCAGCAGGATCCCGCCCCGCCGCGCGAGCCACGTCTCCCGGCGGGGGGAGAGCGCGGCCATCCGGTCGACTCGAGCGAGGGCCGCGACGAAATTCTTCCGCCGGAGCTCGAGGTCGATCGCGGGCTCCTCGAGGGAGACGAGCGGGCCGAGCTTCTGGATTCCGTCGTCGAGTCCGCGGATCGCGTTCTCGATCCGTTGCGCGGCGGCGAGGGCCTCCGAGCGCTCGACGTAGAGGTCGGGCTTGGGAGGCGAGGAGAGCGCGATCGCGCGGGAGAATTCGGCGGCCGCCTCTCCGCCCTTCCCGAGCTTCGAAAGAACGCGCGCGAGCGCGACCCGACCTTCGGCCCGGTCCGGTCGCTTCGCGACGAATCGCTCCAGCATCCGCCGGGCGGCCTCGTGCCGGTTCGCATCGGCGAGGGCCATCCCGCGTCCGAGGTCCGCTTCGGCGAGAGACGGGTCGAGCCGTCCGGCCCGCTCGAAGTCCGCCAGAGCCGGAGCGGGCTCGCCGTGCAGCCGATAGAGCTCGCCTCTTTTCAGGTAGAGACGCGCGTCGTTCGGGCTCTCCGCGATTCGGCGCGTCGCCGCGGTGATCTGATCGCGGAGGTCGCCGTGGGCGGAAGCGATCGAAGAAAAAAGGAGCACTCCGACCGCGGCGGCGAAGACACCTCTCCACTTACCCCGGTTCGACGATTTGTGGGTCAAAAAGCGATCGTAGCACGCACATGCGGCATGCGGATCGCCGGTCCGGTCAGGGCTTCTTGCAGGCGAAAATGTCGCCCTTGCGGTCTCCTTCGAGCGAAACGAGAACCGTGTTGCCGCCGCGGTGCGCCGCCTCTTCCTGGAGCTTTCGCCACTCGTCCGGCTCCCGGATGTCGTAACCCTTGACGGTGCGCGTGATCATTCGACATCCCATGACCGCGTGCGGGTCGGTCGTCACAACGACGGACGATGGTTCCGCGCCCGTTGCAGCGGGCTCTGCCGCTGCGGTTGTCGCAGCCGGTTTCTTCGCCTGAGAAGCGCACGCTGCGCAGAAGAGGGCAAGGAGAACCAACGCCGTTTTCATTCTTCCTCCGGAAGGTTGGAAGGATTCTAGCTCTCGAGGATGTCTCGAGTTGGCCTGCCCGGCAGGATTTGAACCTGCGACCCACGGCTTAGAAGGCCGTTGCTCTGTCCGGGCTGAGCTACGGGCAGGAGGAAGAAGTTTAAGCCGGAAGCGCCAGAATAGCCGGCGACGAGACCGAGTCGGGTGTCGGAGGCTTCCGCCCTCAGAGAGATCGGCACGGTGTCGGGCTCCTCCTTGGCTTTCCCGGCTTCGGAGCTGTCTCTGGTATTCCGCGGCTCGTCGCGATTCTTTTCCGTGATGGTGTTTATCCGGCGAGTCGAAGGTGTCTTCTCCAGATCAAAATCTCGCCCGAATCTCGCTCGGCCATCCGCCACGCCGATTTCGATGACGAAAGAGACGCCTCCATGGAAATCGCAAAGGTTGAGATCGGCTGTGCCGCTGATTGAAGGACAAGGCCGGCACAGCCTGTGACAGGTGGTCGGGCTGGTCTAATTCGACCTTTGTCTTGTCCGACTCCGTCGGGACCATAGCGAGCTTGTAACAAACACTCTTGCCGCCGGTGATATCGTCGCGTTCAATCTCGCTTCCGTTTACATCGTGCGCGTTCAGCATGCTCACAGCAGCGAGAGGGCACAAGCCCTCGGCGGCGGGTGCTTGCGGCAGCGCGAACGTCGCCGGAAAGGCTGGTGCGGTCTCCGCACCAAAGAGTGGGCGAAATGCAATCTGCCCTCTACGCGTCGGCAAGAATTCTCCTGGCGGTTATCGGTTTGTTCCTGGCGGCGATTCCGGCGCAGGCGGCCGGCGGATCAAACGGACGCGCAGACCCGCACGTCTTCCGCGTCCTCGACAAACGCGGCAAGCTCGTGGGCTACACCGTGACTGAGAACATGGTTGCGCGAGAGATCGACGGTGTGTGGGTCACCTTCTACGTCCACCCAGTGGACAGGGCCGGGATTTTCAACTCGGAAGCGATCTATCTTCACTACTTGACGACGGACTGCAGCGGCACTGCTTACGTCACGCACTACTCCACCTTCTCCGAGGGGACGAGGGTCGGTCCCAAGCTGTATTACCCGACGGACCAGCAACAGCTCAATCCTCGATCCCTCCGCGTAGCACGCGAAGACGGATTCGATGGCTGCCAACCTGCCTCGAACATCTCGGGAGTCTACGGAGTCGCGACGAGCGTCGAGATCGAGTCGTTCGGATTCGAGGTTCCGTTCAAAGCCGTACAGTAGACGGCGCTTCGGTCTCCTCGAGCGGCCGAGATCCGCCGCGAGCCGTGCGCGGAACCTGGGCACTTTCGACGGCCAGACGGATCGAGGAAAAGGCGGTTGAGCTCTGTCCGGGCGGAGATACCGGCGGGAAAAAAGTCTAGCGCTCGACCGCTCGCACCTCCGGACGGATCAAATTCGACCGTCATCCCGTTCGACCGCAGACTGGCGAAGAATTCTCAACTCCCAACCCACGAACCACGCCGGCCGCTCATCTTTTCGCACGCCGCCCGTGACTAACGCAAGTAATTGAAAAAGCGGCCGGATAAGAGGCGATCTCAGCCAGACGAAATCGCGAATGGCGCAAAAACTGCATCTTCGATGAACGGACGACGAGCTTCTGAGTCACCGAAAAGTAACAAACACAAAACTCACATGTCGGCAAACCAACACCAGAAGGCGGGCAATATGGTTTACGAGACTGCGCGGCTCCTTCCCGTAGCGTCGCAAGAACCGTCGAAGCCGGAGCGCCGGCGCGCGCTACCGATCGTCCTGGCGAGCCTGCTCCTCACCGCGTCGTTGGCCCAAGGCGCGCCAGCGGGGGGATCCAACCATCCCTTTCGGGTCATCGACAAGCGAGGCAAACTCGTCGGCTACACGGTGACCGAGAACATGGTGGCGCGGGAGATCAACGGCGTGTGGGTCTCGTTCTACGTGCATCCGACGGATCCGGATGGGATCTTCGACTCGGATGCGATCTACCTCAATTACCTGACGACCGACTGCAGCGGCACCGCTTACGTCACGCACTACTCGACGTTCTGCGAAGGCACTCGGGTTGGCCCCAAGCTGTATTACCCGGCGGACCAGCAGATGCTGACTCCGCTGTCGCTTCGCGTCGCGCACGGGAACGGACAGCTGGATGCCTGCCAGCCGGCCTCGAACATCTCGGGCTCCTACGGGGTCGCGGCGACGGTCGATATCTCCACGTTCGGGCTGGAGACCCCCTTCACGGCGACGCAGTAACCGCACCGCCCGGTAGTCTTCGACCGCAGTCCCCTTTCGCGGGGACTAGTTCGCTCGCGCCGGCGCGGCGTCCCCCGAGGGCCCGTAGATCGAGGGAACTTTTCCACCCATCGGTCGGATGTATGTCGAGAGCTGGCCCCGATGGTGGATCATGTCGTGGAGAAATCCCCAGAGCATTTCGTTCGTCGTCGTTTCGTTGATCTGTTTGCCGTCCATCAGGAACCGGACCGGCCTCTTCCATCCGGCGTCGTCCAGTTTCTTCAGGCGATCCGTCAGCTCCGCGGTGCTCTTCTTCCAGAGAGCGCGCATCTCGTCGTAGTCGTCGGCCTGGAAGTCTTTGTAGTCGATCACGCCGGTCTCCATCATGCCGACGAGCATTTCCTGGAAGCGCGCGAGGAGAGTCACCATCTCTGCGGCCGAGCGCGACTTCGGGTGGGGCCGGTAGTCGAGCCGAGC
Source organism: Acidobacteriota bacterium (assembly GCA_003222385.1). Classification (GTDB taxonomy): domain Bacteria; phylum Acidobacteriota; class Thermoanaerobaculia; order UBA5066; family Gp7-AA6; genus Gp7-AA6. The sequence goes on along the minus strand of QHVV01000111.1, from coordinate 53,046 downwards.
CGGGTCGAGCGCGTTCATCACGCTGTCGAACTTCGGCATTTCCCGACTCCAGGTCTGAAAGAAGAACTCCTGTTCCGTCATGAAACCTCCTTCCGAGATCGGCCTAACGGGACGGCGTGCCCGGATCCTCAGGCTCGGCGACCCCGGCGGCCTCGCTCCAGACTTCGGTCCGAAGGGGAAGGCGGACCGCGATCCCCTCTTCGTCCTGGATGATCTCTTCCCAGCGGGCGGACGTCGAAGCCGACGCGAGGCCGCGGCTCTCGGCGATCGCCATCGCAGTTTCCCGGTTGCCGTCCGTGCGGCGATAAATGTCGGGATGGACCTCGACGAGAGTCCTCCCTTGTCTGTCCCGGAAGACGAGCACCGGTTCATAGATGATCTCGACGGCAACGCCCACCGGGACGCGGGAAAAGAGGTCCACGGCATCCTGCGGCGCCAGGCGAATGCAGCCATGGGTCTGGAACCGGTAGATGCTCTGGGGAGCGTTCGTGCCGTGGATTCCGCAGCACTCGAGCGAAAGGCGCAGCCGGAACCTTCCCAGCGGATTGTCGGAACCCGGCGGCACCCGCGTTCGGACTTTCTCGCCGTTGCGGCGCATCTCCTGCTGGATCGAGCTCGGGACCTCCCACACCGGATCTTTCTCCTTCGCGAGGACCCGGTAGGAGCCGGTCGGGGTCTGCCAGCTGCCCGGCTGTCCCAGCGCGACCGGATACCAGGACTCGAGGCGGCCTCCCACGAAGTAGAAGAGAAGGCGCTGCGGGAGGTTGATGAGGATTCCGTTCGGCAATGTCTTCGGGACGATGTGGCGGTTGTCGACGTGGAGTCTCTTCCCGGCGACGAGCCGTCTCGTCCGCGACAGCCCGTTGTGCGCCGCGAGAGTTTCCGCGGCGACCGCGAACCGCGCCCCGATGCCGGCGAGCGTGTCGCCGCGCCGGACGGTGTAGTCGAGCTCGTCTCCGACGAGAATGGGCTGGGCAGACAGTCTCGCGCTCGGGAAGGCCGCGGCTCCCGCAAGACAGACAAGAACGACTCCCGGAAACCGCCGCATCGTCTCTCCGGGAGAGCTCGAACTGCGAAAGGCGTGCCGCGGCGTAACTGGCGGAGAGGAAAGGAAAAGCGAGAGAGCGGCTGGTCGGGGCGGCCGGGATCGAACCGGCGACCATATGCTCCAAAGCCCTCTTGGCGGGCTTCATACCGAATCCTACCTAGCGCAATCGGCTGCTACCGACAACGCAAGAAGCAGCGCCAACACGCGCGATTCTCAGCACCGTCTCTACACAGAGTGCTAAGGAGCGATACTGATTCCTACCCGCTGAGTGCACCGTGAGTGCACCGATCCTGAATCAGCCTACGGGAAGCCTCTGCCGTTCCGGCACCTGATACCAGGTGCTGATCGATGCAGCTCCACGATTCAGGTCAGCGCCAGGTAGTCGTGAACGAACCGCACCACCATCGATCCCTCGCCCACGGCTGACGCCACCCGATTCATGGCGCCGGCGCGGATGTCGCCAGCCGCGAACACTCCGGGCGCGCTGGTCTCGAGGGTCATCGGCTCGCGGCGCTCCTTCCAGATGCGCGCGTACCCGGCGTCCACTGACAGATCCCTGCCGGTGATCACGAACCCCCTGGCGTCGCGCAACACGCCGGCGGGGAGCCAGTCGCTTCGCGGCTTGGTGCCAATGAACACGAACACCGCGTCGATTTCCTCCACCTGACTCGCGCCGTCGTCCAGCTTGAGCGCGACGCGTTCCACGTGGCCGTTCCCTTCGACACGTTCGAGTTCCGTCCGGGCTCTGAGCCGTATGTTCGGCGTCTTTTCGATCTGCTCGATGAGGTACCGCGACATGGTGTCGCGAAAGGATTCGCGGCGCACCACGATCTGCACGTCCTTCGCGTAGCGCGCCAGATACATAGCCGCTTGTCCCGCCGAGTTTCCACCGCCGACAACGAGAACACGCCGGTCGCTGAACGCCGGCGCCTCCGTCGTAGCCGCCCCGTAATACACCCCCGCGCCCATATGGTCCGCCACGCCCGGCGCAGGATGCTCGCGGTACTCCATGCCGGTCGCGGCCAGCATGGTCCGCGTGACAATCTCTCGGCCATCGCTGAGCGTCAGGTGCTTGTATCCCGCATCGATGGACACCCCAGTCACCTCGAGCGGCACGAGCAACTCCGCGCCAAGCCGTTGCGCCTGCATCACGGCGCGCCGCGTCAGTTCGCTGCCACTGACGCCGGCCGGAAACCCGAGGTAATTTTCAATTCTGGAACTGCTGCCCGCCTGCCCGCCGGGCGCGTGCCGATCGAGCAACAGGGTCCGCAACCCTTCTGATGCGCCGTACACCGCTGCCCCGAGGCCGGCGGGACCGGCGCCCACAATCACAAGGTCGTAAAGATCGAGGGCGGCCGAAAGCGATCGGCCGAGACTCTCGGCTACTTGACGTGGCTCGGGGTTCCGCAGCGCGGACCCATCCTCGAAGAACAGCGCGGGAAGCTCGCTGGCGCCAATTCCGGCCGCGTCGAGCAGGCTTCGCGTGTCCGGGTTCCGCGCCACATCGAGCCATCGATATGGGATGAGATTACCCGCGAGGAAGTCTTTGATCTCGTGCGATCGAGGCGACCACTGGTGTCCAACCAGCCTCAGTCCCTTCGCCTCGGGGAGATACTCGGCCTGCCAGGCGTCGAGCAGATCGTCGATCACCGGGAACAGGTATTCCTCGGGTGGATCCCACGGCTTCGAGAGATAGTGATCGAGATGCGCCACGTTGATGGCCTTGATGGCCGCGTCGATGTCCGAGTAGGCCGTGAGCATCACGCGACGCGCCAGCGGATAAACGTCGCGGGATTGCGCGAGCACGTCGTTCCCCTGCATGCCCGGCATCCGCTGGTCGCTGATCACAATCGCCAGCGAGTCGCCTCGCGCCTTGAGTTCGCGGATGGTGGCGAGCGCCTCTTCGCCCGAAGACGCGCTAATGACCGTATAGGACTCCCGGTACCGCGCGCGGAGATCGCGGCGCACCGCCGCGAGCACCTGCGCATCGTCGTCAATGACAAGAAGTACGGGCTTGTTCACGGTTGTCCCCCGGCTCCATCGACCTCGGCGAGCGGAAAGGAGACTCGAAACTCTGTTCGCCCGAGAGCCGTCTCGACCTCGATCTCGGCGTCGTTGTGGCTAACCAGGCGCTGGACGATATCGAGGCCCAGGCCGGTGCCTTGCCCGACCGGCTTGGTGGTGAAGAACGGCTCGAACAGGTGCTCGCGGATCTCGGCTGGAATGCCTGCCCCATTGTCGACCACGCGTACCACCACGCGCTGCCGCTCTCGGTTCGCAGTCACCTCGACGCGACCGGAATCGGGAACGGCGTCGAGGGCATTGTCGATCAAATTCGCCCAGATCTGGTTGAGCTCGCCGACGAAGCCACGAACGCGCGGGAGATCGGGTTCTACGTTGACGGTGACGGCGACCGATTTCGACCGCGCCTTTGATTTGAGAACGGCGACCGTGTTGCCGAGGCTCCATTTAAGGTCCACAGGCTCCGCCACCGTTGCCTGGTCCATGTGCGTGAATCCCTTGATGGCCGTGACCAGGCCGGAGATCCGCCTCGCGGCTTCCTGAATCTCCGAGGCGATTCCGCGAACCGAGTATCCGGCTGCAACTGAGCGGAGGACCGCGCTGAGTGGCGGTCCACTAACCGCTACAGCAATCCGATCGAGTGCGTCGAGCGTCACGGCGGTTTCGGCAAGAGGTCCAGCAATGGCGGCGTCGACGCCGTGATCCACGAGCCAGTCGGCGATGGCGTCCTCGCGTTCGGCCTGCTGGATCGGAGACAGCACGCCGTGCACAGGCGTGGCGAGGCAGGACGCGCGCACCGCATCGATAGCGAGGAGTTGGGGATCAGTTAGCCCGGATGCGCCCAGAGCCCGTGTCGACTGCTCCGCGTCCTCCAGTCGGCGCCCGAGCAGCGCCGCGCTGCGTTCGATCGCGGATGCCGGGTTGTTCAGCTCGTGGGCCAGTCCCGCGGACAACTTCCCGAGCGAAAGCATCTTCTCGTCGTGCAGGCCGCTCGACGTGAAGTGCCGGGCGCGATCGAGCATCTTGTGCACGAGGATCGACGTGATCTCATGACAGTCGCGAATCATCGCGGCGAGGTCGCGGCGAGGGACGGCGAGAATCTCCGAGGGCTCCTGGGCGACTGAGTCGCCCGGGGGACTGACCAGGCGGGAGTAGGGGAGCAGACCCGCGACGTCCCCAGCCCGCCACTCCATCACTTTGTGCCGCCCGGCGCCACGATCGACAAAAATGGCGACGTGGCCCGTCAGCACGACGAAGAGGCCCGCCACCGGCACGCCTTTCGCGCTCAGAACCTCTCCCTCGTTGAGATGTCGAAGGGACCCGTGTGAGACCAGCCACGCGAGCTCCTCGCGCGGCGCCGCGCCGACGGTCTTGTGCTCGGCGAGCCGATCGACGAGATCTGTCGCTGTCACTTGCACCACTCCGTGATGAAATCGGTAAGGAGAGCCTCGGACTGCACTCGCGCGTCGTTTCTCCCAAAGCCCTTTTGACGAGCTTTCATACCGAATCCTCTCTAGCGCTATCGGCTGCTACCGACAACGCGAAAAGTCGCTCCACGACGAGCGATTCACGCGCGCTTCCCTATCACGGAGTCCTATGGAGCGATACTGATTCCGACTCGCTGAGTGCACCGTGAGTGCACCGACGCCTCTTCCTGCTGTTGCGGTGTTGGCTAAGTAACTGACTCTGTGGTCGGGGCGGCCGGGATCGAACCGGCGACCATCTGCTCCCAAAGCAGATACGCTACCGCTGCGCTACGCCCCGAAGAGGAGGAATTATCCCACGCAGCCGATCCCTGCCGGTCAGCCGCCCGGAGGTCCGAAACGAGATGAATCGCGAGCACGTCGCCTGGGATTCGCCGAGCCTCGGCCGCCGCATGGACCTGCTCTGGTACGGCCATGCGGGCCGCCCGATGATCTGGTACCCGACTTCGTTCGGACATTTCTTCGAGAACGAAGACTTCGGGCTGATCGGCGCGGTGCGCGATCTCATCGAGGGAGGAGCGATCCAGGTCGCCTGCGTGGACGGCGTCGACGAGGAGAGCCTCTACGCCCGCTCGCGTCACCCGGCCGAGCGGCTGGCGCGGCACGACCAGTACGACGGCTACGTCTATCGGGAAGTCGTCCCGTGGATCCGGGACAAGACCCGCTCGGCGGCGAAGGTCGGCACGCTCGGCGCTTCGTTCGGCGCGTACCACGCCGTCAATTTCGCCTTCCGCCATCCCGACGCCGTCGACAAGACCGTCGGGTTCTCGGGGAAGTACGACATCCATTCCTTCCTGGACGGCTACTGGAACGACACGGCGTACTTCCACTGCCCGACGGCATACGTCCCGAACATGAACGCGGAGTGGGTCGAGCGCCTTTCACAGATGGACATCGCGATCGTCACGGGCCAGGTCGACAACATCCTCTCGGGCACGGCGGACATGATCCGGATCCTTCGCGAGAAAGGGATCCGCCATCGCGGCGACATCTGGGATGCGCCGTACGGCCACGACTGGCCGTGGTGGAGGATCCAGATCCGGAGCTACGTTCCCTGAACAAAAAGAGGGGTCAGTTCTTCACCGATCGCCGGAGTGGCGACCGGGTGATGAGATCCTCGCCATCATCGCGAGGCGATGTGGCAAGTGGAGACCTGACCTCTAACTCCCCGCTCTGGCGGATCAAGGGACTCGACGAGCACTTCCGCGGAAGGGATCCGGAGCTTCGCGGGATCTTCGACGAGCTGGTCGAGCGCCTCCGCGAGCTCGGCCCGGTGAAGGTCGATCCGGTGAAAACCTCGATCAACCTGGTCGCCCGGCACCACTTCGGAGACGTGACGGTGCGGGGCAACTTTCTCCGCGTGGGATTCCTGAGCACGCGAAGGATCGCGGACGGCCGGATCGTCCACATCGAGCGGCTCGGCCCGGCGAAGTTCGAGCACTCCGTCGTCATCGAGTCGCTCGCCGATTTGGACGACGTCGTCATGGGCTGGCTCGCCGCGGCCTACCGCCTCCAGTCCTAGCCTATTCGGACGACCTCGGCCAGAGACATCCGCTCGATCCCACCCACGTCCGGTCTTTGTTGAACGCGACTCCCATCATCCGGCCCTGAGAGAGGCGCGCGAGGGTCGTGACCGGCAGGGGCTTCCCGTCGCGCCACACGAACATGATCCGGATCTCGCACTTCGACGCGGCGCCGTCGGTGGTTTCGATGACCGGCGCGTAGAAGACCTTCCGCATCAGGAGCGTCCGGCTCCATTCCTCCCGCGGGATGGCGTCCAGATCCGCCCGCGTCACGTCCATTTTCACTCCCGACCCGGCGAAGGAAAAAAGCGGTTTGACGACCCAGTTCTCCGGATCGCGCGGGAGCCCGGCCGGGTCCGAAAGCAGGCGGGCTTCGGGCACGGCCGGGTGTCGAAGCACCGGGAGCGAGTGCTTGCTCCACCGGAAGTACCAGTTCGGATGGCCGGCCCAGGAGACGTCCAGAGGTTGCGTGAAGTCGATCGGGATCGAGATCCTCTTCGCGAAGAGCTCGTCGAAGATGAGCCGGTTGTAGATGCGCAGGATCCGCGTGGGTTTGCCGTTCCGGCGATACCAGAGCTCCCGCCCGCGTTTCTCGATGTCCATCACGGAGACGGGCCGCACGCCCCAGAGCTTCTCGGTCAGGGCGAAGTCGATGAATGTCTTCTGGGAAGGGGGATCGATGTCCATGAGGACGACGTTCTCGGGGGGGAGACTGTCCGAGATCGCTTCTCCCAGGACGCGAACGTAACCGGCCTCGTCGAGCCCCGAAAGGTAGAAGTCGAGCCGCTCGCCGCCCGGGCTCATCCGCAGCAGCTCCCGGGACTGGACCAGCTGAAAAGCGTAGAGCGAGGCGAACCCCTGCAGCTCGATCAGTTTGGCGGCCAGCGCCCCTTCCGGACCGTCCCGCGTGACAGCGAAATCCGCCTGCGCGAAGAGAGGGTGATCGCCGGAGCCGGGGACGTCCAGCGGGGGAGGCACCGCTTCGCAGGAGCGGCGCAGGTTCTCCGGCGTCGAGAGCTCCGCCCAGATCTCGGTCGCGGACCGGACCATTTCGTCGCGCAATTCGGGAGGCAGGAAGATCGGGGTTTCGCAGAGCCGGAACTCGATCCGGCATCCCGCTTCCGCCTCGAGTCGGCGGCGGTACTCGTCGTACTTCTGTTGTGTGAAAGCGGCGTTGTAGGCGCGGCGGAGCTCCGGGATCACCTCACGTCCGCGGTCAGATGAGGAATTTCCCGTCCGCCATCACCTGGTCGTCGTCGAACCACACGTCGAAGTGGCGCCCCACGACGTCTAAGTGCGTGCGGCAGCTCCAGGAGGCGCCGGTGTGCTCGGCGTACGTGTGCCCGAAGGCGAGATGGAGGCCGGGCAATTTTTCGTCCTGGAGGATGTTGCCGATGATCGACTGGACGGCGACGTTAGTGCCCATCGCGAACTCGCCGACCCGATCCGAGTTCTCTTCCGTGCGCGTGTAGGCCAGGAAGTCGTCGCGGACTTCGGTCCGGGCGCACTGCGCGTCGGCGATCCGGCTGTTCTCGATCCAGACGGTGAGCGGCGTTTTCTCGATGTCTCCGTATCGCGCGCAGAGGTAGTCGCCGAGGACTCCGTCCACGACGTAGACGCCGTCCACGCGGGCCGGGGCGGTCAGAACTTCGCCTCCCGGCAGGTTGGCCCACTTTTCCGGCGTGATCAGGCCGCTCGTCTTCAGCCAGCGGACGGCCGGGTCGAAGGTCGCCCGGAGGTCGCTGCCCGCGCGCGATCGGGCGCGGATCGTCTCCGCCTGGACGGCGCGGTCGCGGACCCGGGTCGAGATCGCGTCGACGACCTTGAAGTCCGCCCGCATCCCCTCGGCCATGATCCTCGGCGTCATGTAAACCATGTGCGCGTGCCGCATCCGGCGGCGGTTCACGATCGCGGTCAGCTCCCGGCGCGAGGAGAGCTCGCCCGGCTGCGGCTGGGCCGCGTAGATCGAGACCTGGGCGCGCTCCAGCGCGTCGCAGATCGCGGCCGGGAGCGCGAGCATCGGGCGGTTGCCATAGTCCTCCAGGACGAACGTCTCGAGGGGCGCCCCGACGGCGCGCACTTCGGCGGCCAGGCTCTCGGCGACCGGCAGAGTCTCCAAGTCGGTGACGATGACGGCGCGCTCCTCCGGCGCGACCTTCAGGCAGGTCCGAATGGCGTTGCGCGCCCCGGGCGCCAGATCGTAGCCGTTGCCGTTGCCATTGCCGGTGCTCATGCTCCTCCGATCGCTGCCGTATTTCCGGACGCCGGGGATTCCAGTCCGTGCGCCGTCTCGTCGCAGATGAAATCCACGACCTTGCGTAGATCTTCGCCGGTCTCGTGGAAAACAGCAAGCTGCCGATCGGCGCCGCTGCCGTTCTCGAGGATCCAGCGGATCGATTCGACTTCCTTGCGGCTGCCGAGCTCGTCGACCACGTCGTCCACGAACTCGAGCATCTCTTCCACCAGCTCCCGGAAGGGAACCTCGATCTCCTTGCCGAAGTCGATCAGCTTGCCTTCGATGCCGTAGCGGGCGGCGCGCCACTTGTTCTCCAGCAGGAAGGCGCGGCGGTAACTCCGCCAGCCCAGGTTTTTCTCGCGCAGCTTGAAGAGCTTCGCGCAGATGGCCTGGGTCAGCGCGGCCAGCGCCACCGTCTCGTCGAGCCGCATCGGGACGTCGCACACGCGGAACTCGATCGTTTCGAAGAAAGGGTGCGGGCGCACGTCCCACCAGATCTTCTTTCCGTTGTCGATGCAGTTCGTCTTGACGAGGATCCGGACGTATTCGTCGAAATCCGCGGGCGACTCGAAGACCTCCGGGATGTTGGTGCGCGGAAACCTCTCGAAGACCTTCGTGCGGTAGCTCTTCAGGCCCGTGTTCCGGCCGAGCCAGAACGGGGAGCTCGTCGAGAGCGCCAGCAGGTGCGGGAGGAAATAACGCGCCTCGTTCATGATCTGAAAGGCGAGCGCCCGGTCGGAAATCCCGACGTGAACGTGAAGCCCGAAGATCAGGTTCGCCCGGGCGACGAGCTGCATCTCCTGGACGATCGCCGTATATCGCTCGTCCGGGTAGATCAGCTGGTCGGCCCAGTTCGAGAAGGGATGGGTCCCCGCCGAGGCGACGCGCATGCCCTGCCGCGAGGCGAGCGAGATGATCTCGCCGCGGAGCTCGGAGACGTCGCGACGGACCTCCGAAACGTCCCGGCAGATACCGGTCCCGATCTCCATGACCGACTGGTGCATCTCCGGCTTGACACGTTCCTTCAAGAGCCGCTTGCCCTCGTCCAGGATCTCCTGCACGTGAGAGCGCAGCTCGCGCGTCTCCGGATCGATGATCTGGAACTCCTCCTCCACGCCGAGGGTGAAAGCGGGGCGCTCCACGGTCATCCGGGCGTCTCGACCTCGTCGGTGGGCCTCGCCGTTCTCGGCCGCCGCGACCCGGCGCGCGTCTTCGGCTTCCGGGGCTCGTCCGCCCGGGGTAGCGCGGACGCCGCCTTTTCTCTGGCTTTTTCCCACTCCCAGGCGCGGGACGGGCGGGGCCCTTCGTGGACCCGTTCAACCAGCCACTTCGTCGACTGATCGACGACCCACTCGAAGTTTTCGGGGCCGATCGAAGCGACGTCCGCGTCCGGGGCGGGGTTCAGGAAGTCGATCGCGTAAGGAACGCCGTCCCGGACCGCCAGCTCGACCGTGTCGAACTCGTAGCCGAGCGCGCCGGTCAGCTTCAGACAGTCACCGCGCAGCTTTTCCTCGAGCGCGGGCTCGATCGGCGCCGTCACGCGGACGTAGCGGTTCTCGTGCGGCTGTCGCGGGTCGTACCGCATCACGCGAACGTGCCGGGCGCCGAGGACGTAACAGCGGAAGTACTCCTCGAAGACGATCTCCTCCTGGAGGATCATCACGTGCTGGCCCGAGGCACGGTAGGCCGTGAAGAACTCGTCGGGGTTCATGACGCGATAGACGTTCTTCCAACCCCCGCCGGAATGCGGCTTGAAAAAGGCGGGAAAGCCGATATGCGTGAAGATTTCTTCCCATTCCAGCGGAAACATCAGGTTCGACATGGAGTCGGACGTGGTATCCGGGGGATGCTGGTTCGAGGGCAGCAGGACGGTCTTCGGGACCGCGACCCCGACGCTCTTCGCGACCACGTTGTTGAAGAACTTGTCGTCCGCCGACCACCAGAACGGATCGTTGACCACGATCGTCCCGTCGAAAGCCGCCTTCTTCAGGAACGCGCGATAGAACGGAATGTCCTGGCTGATCCGGTCCAGGATCAGGTCGTACTTTTTCGGCGTTTCGAGACCGATGCCGCCGACCCGGACGGGCTCCGCCACGACGTCCGGATTGCCCCGGCCGTTGATCCGATCCACCAGGGCATAGGGGAAGGAACGCTCCTGACCGAAGAGAATGCCGATCGTCTTCATGAAAAAGCTCTTTTCCTCACTTTGAAGTGCCGCAAACGTCGCCGAAACCCCGAATTATGTCAGGCCTCCCGGGGTCCCGCCACCGCCGGAGGGAACGTGGCGACAACAGTTATGCAGAATGGCTTCGAGCGTCCGCTTTCCCGCGATCTCCATCCGGCAGCCTTCGGCGGACCGGATCCTCCGCGGCGCGTTGAAAAGGGACGTGCGCTCGCGGCCGACGCGCTTCCGCGGCTGGATTCTCCTGCACGCCTCGCGGACTCTTTCGCGGGAAGAACGGGCGAAGACGAAGACAGACGGACTCGAGACGGGCAAGGTCGTCGGTCTCGTTCAGCTCGAAGACTGCGTCCGGGATGGAGAAGGGTGGGCCTACGTGTGGAAGCGACCGCGTCGTTTTCGGACCGCGATCCCGTGTCGCGGACACTACTCGATTCCGTTCTACGTGCCGGCGTCTCTCGTTGGCGGGACTCCGGCCTCGAAAGTGACGCCGGGAACGCTGACACCGAAAGCGTCGTCCTGAGAAGCGGAGCGACGAAATCTCGAAGGGCGGGCTAGGGGAAGCGCTTCTTTTCGCGGTGGATCGAGTACATTCCGATCGCAAAGACGATCAGACCACCGAGCGCAACCAGCCCGAGTTGCAGATAGAACCCGCTCATCTCGATCTCCCCGTCTCGAGAGATCCCTCGCTTCGCTCGGGATGACGCGCCGTCAGCGCGTCACTTTTTCGCCATCTTCGACGGATCGTCCTTCGGGTTGACGTAGACGAGCTTCCACGGCCCGATCGTCGCCAGCTGGATCTCGGTCTCCCCCTTCGTCCAGGCGAAGTGGTGCACCTTCGGCTGCATCGATGCATACGTGCCGGCCGACATCTCGTGACCTTTGCTCGGATCGAAGGTGTCGCCCGTTCCGATACCGATCGTGCCGGAGATGACCGTCACTCGTTCTACGTTCGGATGCCAGTGCGGCATGATCTTGTAGCCGTCCGGGAACTTGAGACGCATCGCGAAATAGCCGGCTTTGCTGGGATTCCCCTCGAGGACTGCGGCCTTTGCGCCTGCGGGGAGAACAGGCGGCGCGTCCATCCATTTGATGTCCGCCGGCGCGTACATCGAGTGCTCCGGCATTTTCGCCATGCCGGTCTTCTTCTCGGCAGCGGCGACGAACCCTGCGGAGAGGATCAGGAGGGAAGCGAGCGCGACCCAGAGGCTTTTCTTCATCGGAACCTCCTCGATAGTTTTTCTGCGCGGATTCTACTTCTGCCCGCGCGGGGATAATCCCTCCGTCCGAAAACGGGCACGGTCATGACCGCAAAACGGCGCAAGACTTCGACGTCCCGCAAGGAGCGAAGCGCCCCGTTCGGGCCCGCCCCCGCGATCGCCCGGCCCGGCTGGCAGCCGATCCTCCCGCCTCTCCTCGCTCTGCTGTCGCTCGCAGCATTGTGGCCGGTGCTCCAAAGCGAGTTCGTCGTCCTCGACGACGACGCCTACGTGTATTCGAACCCTGTCGTCCGCAACGGCCTGACGTGGGCCGGGGTGCAATGGGCCTTCACGACGGGGCACGAAGCGAACTGGCATCCGCTGACGTGGCTGTCTCACATGGCCGACGTGTCGCTCTTCGGATTGAACCCGGCGGGTCACCACGCGACGAGTCTGGTTCTGCACGTTCTCGACACCCTGCTGCTCTTCGTGGTCTTCCGGGATCTGACCGGAGCTCGGTTGCGCAGCTTCTGGGTGGCGGCGCTGTTTGCGGTTCATCCGGCGCACGTGGAGTCGGTGGCGTGGGTGGCGGAGCGGAAGGACGTCTTGAGCACCGCCTTCTGGCTGGGCACGATGTGGGCGTACGGAAGGTGGGTCCGGCAGCGGACCGCCGGGCGTTACACGGTGATGCTGGTTTTCTTCGCCGCGGGGCTGATGGCCAAGCCGATGCTGGTGTCGCTTCCGCTGGTGCTGCTGCTCATCGACTTCTGGCCGCTCCAGCGTTTCGGCAGGGAGCGGATGCGCTCGCTGATCACGGAGAAGATCCCGCTTTTTCTGCTGGCGGCGACGTCGAGCGCCGTTACTTTCCTTGTCCAGCGGGCGGGGGGAGCGGTGGGGACGCTGGAGAAGTATCCGCTCTGGGCGCGGGCGGGCAATGCGGTCTTGGCGTACGTGAAGTATCTGAAGATCTTCTTCTGGCCGGTGGATCTGGCGGTCCTGTATCCGCATCCCGGGACGTCCTTGTCTCCGGGAAAGGTTCTGGGGGCGGGTCTCGTGCTGGTCGCGCTGATGGTGGGCGTGGTCGCGCTCAAGCGGCGCGCTCCCTATCTGTTCGTGGGGTGGTTCTGGTTCGTAGTGACGCTCTTGCCGGTAATTGGTCTGGTCCAGGTGGGCTTCCAGGCGATGGCGGACCGGTACACGTACGTCTCGTTCATCGGGCTTTTCGTGGCGCTGGCATGGGGAGTGCCGGCGCTGGCGGGGCGCCGGCGTTGGGCGCAGTCTCTGGTTCGGGCGGCGGCCGTGGCGGTGATCGTCGCGGCGGCATTGGCGGCCTCGGCCCAGGTCCGTCTCTGGAAGAACACTGAGACGCTCTTCATCCACGCGCTCGCCACGACGAAGAACAACTTTGTCATCGAGAACAACTTCGGCGACTACCTGACCAACTCGGACCGGGCCGCCGACGCCCTGCCCCACATCTCCGAGGCATTGAGGATTCGTCCCGACAGCTTCGAAGCGCACGTCAACATGGGCCGCTCTCTCGTCGCTCTCGGCCGCCTGGACGACTCGATCCCGCATTTTTCGCGTGCGGCCCGGATCGATCCGCACAGCTCGGTCGCGTTGAACAACCTGGCGCGGGCGAAGTTCCTCCAGGGCGAGGTCGCGGAAGCCATCCCCCTCTACGAGGCGGCCGTCGCGGCTGCCCCGGCCCTGGCCGAGCCGCGCCGGTGGCTCGCGATCGCCGACCTGATGGCGGGAAACACGCCCGCAGCGCTTTCGCAGCTCGAGCGAGCCGTCGAGCTCGAACCTTTCTCGCAGGAGTGGCGTCGGCTGCTGGAGGGCGTTCGGGAGTACGAGCGAAGCCCGGCTGCAGCCGCGGCCAGCGAGCTGCGCGGTCGTCTCGCGGCGGAGCACCGGAATGCGGCCGCCGCGCTTGAGCGGCGCGGAAAGACCGAGGAGGCCCGGATCCACCTCCAGAAGGCGCAAGAACTCGGGGGGCCGTGAGAATCAGCCGAGGTCGACGTCCGCGAGGTGTCGACCGAGAACCTCCTCCTGCAGCGCGGCCAGCTTCTTCAAACCCTTGCGCGCGAGAGCGAGCAGCTCGCCCAGCTTCTCTTCGGAAAAAGGGCGGCGCTCCGCGGTTCCCTGGAGCTCGACGAAGAGGCCCGACGCGGTTCCGACCACGTTGAAGTCCACGTCCGCCTCCGAGTCTTCCGCGTAGGCCAGGTCGAGGACCGCCTGGCCCGCGCAGACCCCGACGGAGGTCGCCGCGACCGTCTCGCGCAGCGGCCAGCGGGGAATCGTCCGTTCGCGCACGAGTTTGCCGAGAGCCATCGCAAGCGCGACACACGCACCGGTGATCGCGGCGCAGCGCGTCCCCCCGTCGGCCTGGAGGACGTCGCAGTCGAGAGTGATCGTGCGCTCGCCCAGTCCGCGCAACTCGGTAACGCTCCGGAGCGACCGTCCGATCAGGCGCTGGATCTCCTGAGTGCGGCCGCCCTGCCGGCCGACCGCGGCCTCGCGCGGCGAGCGCGTATGCGTCGCCCGCGGCAGCATCCCGTACTCCGCCGTCACCCAACCGCTGCCGCTCCCCTTCAGGAACGGAGGCACGCGGTCCTCGACCGACGCGACGCAGAGAACGCGCGTGTCGCCGAGCGCGATCGACGCCGAGCCTTCCGCGTGCGGAATGGTGCCCGTGTCGATCGTGACCGCCCGCATTTCGCCGGGCTTCCGGCCGTCGGGGCGCGGGGCGACGCGCGTCATGGGGAGACCTGTTCCCGGAGGAAGCTGAGCGGCCGGGTGAGATCGACGTGGCCGCCGAGCGACTCCGCCGGCTCGCCGTTGACGAGCACCCGCACGCGCTGCGTGTTCGCGACGTTCTGCAGCGTGGTGTCGACGAGCGCGGCCACGATCGAAAGCTCCTCGTCCGATCCGAAGGACAGGCTCGAATCCACGGAAAGGTCGAGGACGACCTCCCCGGCGGGCATCAAGAAACCGTTTCGAAGCTGGATCCGCTGCGGAATCACTCCGATCAGGCCGGGCCGGGCCGGTCCCCGCGCGAGCTCCTCGAAGAGCGCGCGCAGATAGGCGCCGGCTCCCGGCGGTTTCGCGATGTCGCGTTCCTCCGGATGAAGCCGTCCCTCCGCGGAGTCGGCGAAGAAGAGCGTGACCCGCACGCTTTCGGTCGGCGTCGTCCGGTTTCCCGGCATCGGCGTCAGAGCTCCGGCCACCGGCGTCACCCGCAGGAACGCCAGCGGGCGGCGGAGCCGGCGCGTCGACGGAGTGGGGCGGCTGACGAGAAGAAGAACGCCGGCGGCAACCGCCATGGCGACGAGCAGAAGTGCCGCGGCGCGGCGGCTCATCGCGCCGAGGGCGTGGTCCCGGGAGTCGGTCCGGAGACGGGAGCCGTGCCCGGTCGCTTCGCGAAGAACTCTCCGACCGCCGTCGCGATCGCGCTCGCGACGTTTTCCTGGAAGGTCGCGGAGCGCAGCTGCTTCTCCTCGTCCGGATGCGAGATGAATCCGACCTCGACGAGGACCGCCGGCATGGTCGCGCCGGCGAGGACCCGGAACGGCGCCTGCTTGATTCCGCGGTTCTCGGTTTTCGAGACCACGTTCAGCTCCCTCTGGATCGCTTCGGCGAGACGACTCGACTCGTTCAGGTGCGCGCTCTGCGCCAGGTCCCACAGGATGAAGTCGAGGTCCGGGTTCGTCGCGCTGCCCGGTAACGGAGTCGATCCCGGGACCGGCTGGTTCTCCCGCCGTGCGGCCTCGGAGGCGAGGCGGTCGGAGGACTCGAGAGACAGGTAGTAGGTCTCGGACCCGTGGGCGCCCGTTGCTCGGGAGGAGTTCGCGTGGAGCGAAAGAAACAGACCGGCCTTCTCGTGGTTCGCGAGCGACGTCCGATCGTCGAGCGAGATCGCGCTGTCGCTGTCGCGGGTCAGCACGACGCGGCTCGCGACGACCCGGGGGATTGCCGCTGCGACTCGCCTCGCGATCTGGAGGGTGACGTCCTTCTCCTGGAGGCCGCCCGGACCGACGGCGCCGGTTTCGGTTCCGCCATGTCCCGGGTCGACGACGATCGTGAGAGCGGGAACGGCCGGGGGAGGCGGCGCGGCGGGCTCGACCGGCGGGGCTTCCACGGCCCGGCCCACCTCGACCACGACCCGATCGGGGCCGGTCAACGGATACGCGCGTGCCGTCAGGCCCGGCTCGCGGAAGACGACCGTCGCCGTGTCCCCCTCGAAGCGGACGGCGGCAACCAGCGGATCGTCGAACCGCCGTTCCGCGAACGGCGCCGTGACCTTTCGGTCGATCCACCGGACCTGGAGGCCCGATTCGATGAGACGTGGCTCAAAGCGCGCCGAGGCGGATTCCCGGAGAACGACCTGGGTCGTCGGCTCGACGTGGACGACGGCGACGTCGACCGAGAGCGGCCCGGCCGGCTCGCTTCCGGAAGGAGTTCCCCGGGATTCCACGACGATCCACTGCCGCTTCGTCGCGTCGAAGGTCCCGGTCGCCCTGGCCAGGGGGAAGAGCACCTTTTCGAAGAAGTCGCCCGGCGCATAGAGGACTCCCCGGACCGAGCGCATGGGCTTGCCGATCTCGACGGTTCGCTGGTCCACCGGGACCTGCGAGGTGCCGGGCCCCGCGACGAGCTGGTGTCCGTCGCCGGTGATCGTCAGAACTCCGGTCGTCGTGTCCCGGGAGACCGCGAAGCCGAGCGCGCGCGCCGCGTCGCCGACGCTGAAGTCGCTGCCGGCGGCGGCGATCGGGTAGGACTCTCCGCGCCAAGTGAAGGTCGCGGCGGATTGGCCGATCGCGGAGCCGAGCATCGCGAACACGAGCACGACGGAAGCCGCAAGACAGGCTCCGGCCGCGCGGGAAGACGGAGTGGACACGGAAATGCCTATGACCTTGAAATGCCTATGACCTTACTAGTTTAGCCGACCCGCGAGGGTGAGGAGCGTCCTCCCGGGCTCGAATCTTGAAGGTCCCCGGCCGGAGGAAGAGAAATGAAACGCAAAGCTTCGGCGGAATGGCAGGGGGATTTGAAGAGCGGGAAGGGCACCGTTTCTTCGGAGAGCGGCGTCCTCGCCGGGACCCCTTATTCGTTCTCCACCCGGTTCGAGAGCGTCCGCGGAACCAACCCCGAGGAGCTCGTCGCGGCCGCGCACGCGGCCTGTTTCACGATGGCGCTTTCGGCGGAGCTCGGCAAGGCGAACATCGTGCCCGCGAGCCTCAGGACGACCGCCACCGTGACCCTCGATCGGGTGGATTCGAGCTGGACCGTCACGGAGTCTCACCTCGAAGTCGCGGCGAAAGTCCCGGGCGCCTCGGTCGAAGATTTCCGAAAGGCCGCGGAGGCGGCCGAGACGGGATGCCCGATCTCCCGTCTACTCAAGACCAGGATCACCATGGAAGCGAAGCTCGAGCCGTAGTCCTTCGTCGAAGAGTCATGGTCCACCGGATCGTCGAGCTCTTTCTCTCCGTCCCCGCGGCCGTGGCGATCTTCGTCGTGTTCCTTCTCGCCGCCGGGGAGACGGCGCTCTTCCTCGGACTCGTCATTCCCGGCGAGCTCGTCGTGATTCTCGGAGGCGCGCTCGCGTCGCGTTCCCGCGTGCCGCTCGCGGGAATCCTGGCGGCGGGAATCCTCGGCCCGATCACCGGCGACTCGATCGGATACTTCCTCGGGCGTCGCTACGGCCGCCGCTTTCTCCGCCGGAGACGCATGGAGAAATGGGCGAGGGCCCGCCAGTGGCTCCGGAAGCGCGGAGCGAAGGCCGTCTTTCTGGGCCGGTTCACCGCATTCCTGCGTTCGATCATTCCGGCGGCCGCCGGGATTGCCCGCATGCCGTATCGCCGGTTTCTGCCGTGGAGCGTCGCCGCCGGAATCCTCTGGGGCACCGGCTCCGCGCTGCTGGGATACTTCGCCGGGAAGAGTTACGAGAAGCTGGGACGGATGAGCCAGGAGTTGAGCCTCGCG
>QHVV01000111.1:34710-35321 GCA_003222385.1 Acidobacteriota bacterium | reverse complement strand
TCCGGAAGCGGCGCAGAACCCGGCGTCGCCGACCGCTCGGACGGCCCACCTCGGCGTCCCCCTCTTCCCGTTCGTGAAAGTGAGGTCGGAATCATGAGACCAGAGATCGTCCCGGGCGCGACGTTCCCGGATTACGAGCTGCCCGACCACCGGGGCAAACGCCGCAGGCTGTCGGACCTGCAGGGGTCGGATCCGATGATCATCGTGCTCGGTCGAGGCAGCTTCTGCCCGAAGGATCGCCGACAACACGAGGGATTGCTTCGACTCCATCGCGAGATGGAGGTCGGCTACTGCCGCCTCGTGACGATCACGACCGACAATCTCCTCGAAACGAACGAGTTTCGCTCGGGCGTCGGCGCGCACTGGCCCTTCCTGTCGGACCCCGCGCGCCAGATCCAGAAGGACCTCGAGATCGCGGAGTACACCGATCCGATGCACAACCCGATGATCCCGCACACGATCGTGCTCGAGCCGGGTCTCGTCGTCTACAAGGTCTACGACGGCTACTGGTTCTTCGGGCGGCCGACGATCGAGGAGCTGCGTCGCGATCTCCGCGCGGTCCTCCAGAAATGCCGTCCCGACTGGGACATCACGAAGCCCGAACTCAAAGC
>QHVV01000111.1:0-34656 GCA_003222385.1 Acidobacteriota bacterium | reverse complement strand
CAGGACTAGAGCTCGGAGAGTGCGCTTGGCTCCGGATTACGGTCCGTCCGATCCCCAGGAACGTCGTCGGGTGATTGAGGAAATCGAACGGCTGAGACTGAACCATGTGCCCCAGAAGATCCCCGCGACCAGCGCGAACAGAAACACGTTGACGAACTGCGCAATTTTCATGATCGACAGCGCCTTCCCCGTTCCGATCCGGGACGTCGCGCCACCGGATACCATGCAGGGCACGGACCATTTGGTCACCGATCCGCGGCTTTATTCGGACTTCGGGACATTCACGTCCGAAAATGGCGATTGGGAAACGCGGACATGGCGATACGGTGGCGACTCGATTGAATGAACAGACGGGAGTTCGGCAGCGGACTCGGTGTGATCGTGATCGGTCGTCTGCTCCCCGCGGCGCCGACGGGGTCGCTGGATGAGCGCTTGACCGGCGCCGGCGTCGCGCCGGGCGACCGGCTACCCACCGAGATCGCGGGCGTTCGGCTGGTCGACTCCGACGTGGCGAAGAGAGGCACCGCTCTGGCGCGCGAAGCATGTCCGCCCTATCTGTTCAACCACTCCCTGCGCACGTATCTCTTCGGCGCGCTGGTCGGCCGAAGCGAGGCGCGACGCTACGACGAAGAGCTTCTCTTTCTCGCGTGCATCCTCCACGATCTCGGCCTCACCGAGCGTTTCATGGGGCCGATGCCGTTCGAGATCCAGGGAGCCGAAGCGGCTGCTCGCTTCCTGAAAGACCAGGGCGTTTCCACCGAAAGGGCAGCTGTCGTGTGGGATGGAATCGCCATGCACCCGCTGCCGATTGCGGATCACAAACAGCCGGAAATCGCGCTGGTCTCCGCCGGCGCAGGCGCGGACGTTCTCGGTCCGGATCCTTCGCAGGTAACGGCCGCCGTGAGGAACCAGATCGTGGAGGCGTTTCCCCGCCTCGGCTTCAAGAAGGCGTTCGTCAAAGGCTGCGCCGACGTCGTGCGCCGGTATCCCCGCGGCGCGACCCGCAGTTTCATGCGGGACATCGGCGAGCGCCACGTTCCGGGCTTCCAGCCTCCGAACATCTGCGACGCGATCGACCGCGCGCCGTTCACCGAATGACGATCACTCCGGCTCGAGAGGGGGCAAGCCCGCGGTTTTGAGAGCCGCGTTCGCGCGAACGAGGTCGGCGCCGAGGAGCTCGCGCCACTGCCCGAGACCCTGAGCCGCCATCTCGCGCCGCCGGCGGAAGCCCTCGAGGGCGTCGGGCGTCGGAGCCGCGTCGGCGCTTTCGACGGTCTGCTGGAAGCGGGCGAGCGAGGTCGACAACCGCCGAAGGCTCGTCGGCGCGGCCTCTCTCTCTTCGAAGAAGTCCTCGAAGCCGCCGGTCAAGGGAGGACCCGCGGCGAGATTGAGCGCCGTCGCGAACGAATCGATCGCGCTACCGGCCGCGCCGGGCGCTCTGGTCCGCAACGAAGCGATCTGCTTGCGAAGGGCGTCGGCCTGCCGGAGTGCCTTCGCGACGCGGACGCGCTCGGCCTGGACCTCCCGGGCGAGCTCGAACTGCCGCGCGAGATCGGCGTCCGGGGTGGACACGCGCGGATCCTTCGTCACCACGAGCGGCTGGGTCCGGGTCGCGCCGGCGGCGGTCAGGCGCACGATGTAGCGGCCGGGCGGAGCCCAGACGCCGGAGCGGACCCGGGACGACGGAGTCCGGCTGACGAGCTCCTCGGGCAAGGCGTAGTGGAGGTCCCAGACGAATCGGTGCATTCCGGCCGAAGCGGCGGGCGGCGCCTCCGCAGGAGCCCAGTCCGGCGTGACCGTGATCCGCTGCAGGTCCGGCGTGGTCGGCTTCGCCTCGCTCGTCCAGCGGCGGACCGGCTCGCCGCGCGCGTCGGTGATCTCGAGCGTCAGCGGCGCCGCCGCCGCGGACGCGACGAAGTAGTCGATCACCGCGCCGTCGGGAGGGTTCTCGCCGGCCGGCTCGTCTTTGGGCTCCGGAGTTCCCTGAAAAGAAGCGGGGCGAAGGCGCGCGGTCTCCCGCGGCGCGAAGAGCCAGAGCCGGGAGCCCGCGACTTTCGCGTCGAGCTGGCGAAGCGGCGAGACGTCGTCCAAGACCCAGAACGACCGGCCATGGGTCGCGATGACGACGTCGCCCCTCCGGACCGAAATGTCGCGGACCGAGCAGTTGGGCAGGTTCCGCTGCAGAGGCTGCCAGTGATCGCCGTCGTCGAACGAGACGAAGACGCCCGTCTCCGTGCCCGCATAGAGCAGCCCCCGGCGAGCGGGATCCTCGCGGACGACGTTGACGTAGCTCCCGGATGGAATCCCGCGCGCGATGGAGGTCCATGTCGCGCCGCCGTCGCGAGTCCGGTAGACGTATGCGGCGAGATCGTCGAGGCGATGGCGGTCGATCGCGGCGTACGCGGTCTCCGCGTCGAAGTGGGACGGTTCGATGATCCCGACCTTCGACCAGGCCATCAGCTCCTTCGGTGTGACGTTCTGCCAGCTCTTGCCGTCGTCGCGGGTCCGCCAGATCAGCCCGTCGTCGGTGCCGCACCACAGCCAGCCGTCCTTCAACGGCGAAGGCGCGACGGCGTAGATGACCCCTCGACGAGGCTCTTTCACGGCGGTATCCGCGGCCGTCACCGGATCCAGGTTCGCCGGCGTGGCGGGGGCTTCGCGCGTCAGGTCGGGACTGATCTTTTCCCAGTGCCGGCCGGCGTCCGTCGTCTTGAAGAGGAACTGGTTCGAGGTGTAGAGCGCGCGCGGGTCGCGCGGCGAGAACGTGAGCGGCAGCGTCCAGGTCTGCCGGTAATCGCCGGGGTCCGCGAGCGTGGGATCCAGATCCTGTTCCTGGAGCGTCCGCCAGTCGAATCGACCGACCGTTCCGCCGAAGAGGACGTTCGCGTCCGACGGATCGGGCGCGATGTATCCGTTCTCGCCGCCCGCCGCCATCGGGCGCCAGTCGCGGAGCGTGACCGAGCGGTAGTCGGTGCGCGACGGCGTCGCGACCGCGCCGCTGTCCTGCTGCGCGCCGTAGATCCAGTACGGAAACCGGTCGTCGGTCGCGACATGGTAGAGCTGTGCGGTCGGCTGGTTGTACCAGGAGCTCCAGGTCTTTGCGCCGTCGACGGAGACGACGGTGCCCTGGTCGCTCGCGACGATCATCCGTCGTGGATCGGTCGGATCGATCCAGAGCTGGTGATAGTCGTCGCCTCCCGGGGCGCCCTTGACGGGCACGAAGGTCCTGCCGCCGTCGGTCGAGCGGTAAATCGAGACGTCGCAGACGTAGACCACATCGGGGTCCTTCGGATTGACCGTGACGCCGCCGAAGTACCAGCCGCGCTCCCAGATCCGTTTGTCGGCGCTCGCGCGGTTCCAGGTCGCGCCGCCGTCCTGCGAAGCGTACAGGCCGCCCTCCTTCGCGTCCACGACGGCGTAGACGCGGCGCGGGTCCGACGGCGCGAACGCGATGCCGATGCGCCCCAGCTTCTCGGACGGAAGACCCGCGGTGACCGGCTTCCAGGTGTCGCCGCCGTCGTCCGAGCGATAGAGCCCGCTGCCCGGCCCGTTCGAGGGGGGATAGACGTTCCACGGCGGACGCCGCGTCTGCCACAGCGCGGCGAGGATCGTCCGACTGTTCGCCGGATCGAACGCCAGGTCGATCGCGCCGGTGTTCTCGTCGCGGAAGAGCGCGCGAGACCAGTTCTTCCCGCCGTCCTTCGACCGGAAGACGCCGCGCTCTCTGTTCGGGCCGTAGGCGTGACCGAGCGCCGCGACGAAGACGAGGTCGGGATTGCGCGGATCGACCAGGATCCGGCCGATCTGCCGCGTGTCGGCCAGCCCGATCGAAATCCAGCTCTTGCCGCCGTCGGTCGACTTGTACATGCCGTTGCCGTAAGAGATGTCCGAGCGCATGTCCGCCTCGCCCGAGCCGACGTAGATCACGCGCGGGTCGGATGGGGCGACCGCGAGCGCCCCGATCGAGGCGATCGGCTGACCGTCGAAGATCGGCTCCCAGGTGCGTCCGGCGTTGTCGCTCCTCCAGACGCCGCCGCCGACCGCCCCGAAGTAGAAGAGGTTCGGGTTGCCGGGAACGCCCGCCGCCGCGAGGGCGCGTCCTCCGCGGAAAGGCCCGACGAGCCGCCAGCGCATTCCCGCGAAGAGACTCGGATCGAACGGCTGGGCGCGGAGCCACGGCGCCGCGCTCAGGAGGCACACGAGCAGAAGCCGCCGTCTCGTCATGCCGCACCTCCGGAAAAGTCGGCGGATTATACGGTCGCGCCGGAGCGACGCCGCACTCGCCGTTTTCGGACGTCGATGCCGGGTGAGTCCTTGACGCTGCCCGAACGCCGCTCGAATACTCGGGGGGACGAAAGGAGACCGCGGTGAACATTTCGAGATGGAATTCGTGCGCTCTTCTCCTGGCAGCGGCAACCGGGGTCTCCTGGGGGGCAACTCCGGCGGCGCCGCGACCTTCGACGGCCGCCGACGAACAGGCGATCGCCGCGCTCGACACGCAATATCAGGCGGCGGTCGCGAAGAACGACGCCGCCGCGATGGACCGGATCCTCGCCGACGATTTCGTCCTCGTCACCGGCAAGGGCAAATTGTTCACGAAGGCGGATCTGTTGAACGAGGCGCGCAGCGGCAAGACCGTCTATGAGAAACAGGAGGACAGCTCGCAGAAGGTCCGGGTCTGGAGCGACACGGCCGTCGTGACGGCGCTCCTCCGGGAGAAGGGCACCGAGGATGGAAAGCCCTTCGAGTACCGGCTCTGGTTCAGCGACACCTACGTGCGGACTCCGAAGGGCTGGCGCTACGTGTTCGGCCAGGCGTCGATCCCACTGCCGGAATCGAAGTGATCGTGCCGCGGTTCTTCGCCGCAGCTTTCCTCGTCGTCGCCGGGAGCGCGGCCCTGTGCCGGGGTCTCCCCGCGGGCCCGGATGCCGCGGCGTCGAAGCAGTGTTCCGCGCCCGAATATCGCCGGCTCGACTTCTGGGCGGGAGACTGGGACGTCTTCGACGTTGGCGCACCGCGTCAGACGATCGCCCATGCGCGCATCGACGTCATCCTGGGCGGCTGCGCACTGCGGGAGGTCTACGAGCAGACCGACGGCCTCGTCGGACAGAGCTTCACGATCTACGACGCGGCCCGGAAGGTCTGGCACCAGACGTGGGTCACTAACCGGGGGCAGCTTCTCACCATCGAAGGCCGGTTCGAGGGCGACCGCCTGACCCTCCAGGGGCGTCAGCGTTCTCCGGACGCTGCAGAAAAGATCGTGCGGGGCGTGTGGAAACCGGAGGGGGACGGCGTCCGGGAAACCGCTCACACCTCGGACGACGGAGGCGCGACCTGGCGGCCCCTCTTCGACATCCGCTTTCAGCGCCGCAAAGCGAGAGCTGCCGGTCTCTCGAAATCGACCCTCGGAGCTCTGGTCGAGGCGGGTCTGCTTTTGCGCGGCCGGATCTCGCCGGCGATCGTCCAGAGATACATGGCCGCGTAGGCTCTCCACGGCCTCCAGGCCTCGGCGCGACGTTCGAGCTCTCGCGCGGTTCCCGAATCGAGCGCGCGCTGAAGGCCGAGATCGTCCGCCGGGAACGCGTCGGGCTCGCCGAGCGCCCGCATCGCCACGTATTGCGCGGTCCACTCACCGATGCCCGGAATCGCGCAGAGCCGCGCCAGGAAAGCCTCCGTGTCCACCACTCCTTCGAAGGTGAACCGCCCATCCCGAACGGCGCGGGCGAAGGCCCGGATCGTTTCCGCGCGCGCGCGCGGAAGCCCGACGGTCGCGACGTCGGCGTCCGCGAGAACGGCGGGCTCGGGGAAGAGGTGCGTGAGACCTCCCGTCGCGGAGATCGGTTTCCCGAAAGCTCTCGCGATCCGGCCGGCGAGAGTCGTTGCGGCGCGGACGCTCACCTGCTGGCCGAGAATCGCCCGCGTCGCGAGCTCGAAAGCGTTCCAGCAACCGGGCACGCGCAGCCCCGGCACCGCTTCGACTCTCCGCCGCAGGACGGGGTCGGTTCTCAGGCTCGGAGCGATCGCCGACCAGTCCGCGGTCAGATCGAACATGGCGCGGACCCGCTCGATGATGGCGTAGAGCGAGCGGGGATCGCCGAACTGGACCCGAACGGCGAGCGTGTTCTCGTTCTCCAGCGAGACTTCGAAATAGCCGTGATTGCCGCCGAGTGAGATCGAGCGGCGATAACGACCGAGATCCACCGATTCGACGCCGGGGGTGGCGCGGGGTGCCAGAAACGACAACATCCCCGGCCAGTCGTAGGGCGGGCGGAACCGAAGACGGAAGAGGTACTGGTTCTCCGGCTGGATCGAGGTCTGCCGCGCCAGACGCCGGATCTGGGTCGGCGTCCGGTGGTAGACCTCCCGGATCCCGGCGTTGAACCGGCGCACGGAGCCGAACCCCGAGGCGAGGGCGATCTGGCTCATCGGCAACGTCGTCTCGTCGATGAGCTTCTTCGCGAAGTGCAGACGCCGGGTCCGCGCGACCGCCGTCGGCGTGGCGCCCAGGTGTCGCAGAAAAAGGCGGCGTAGGTGGCGCGAGCCCACTCCCATGCGCTCGGCGAGGACTTCGACGCCGCCGTCCTCGAGGCCGCTCTCGCCGATCAGCCGCAACGCCCGGGAAACCGTGTTGGACGTTCCGAGCCAGGCCGGGGTTCCGGGCGAGGACTCGGGCCGGCAGCGGAGACACGGGCGAAAACCCGCTTCCGCCGCGGCGGCGGCGCTCGCGAAGTAGCGGACGTTCTTCTCCTTCGCCGTCGGCGCGGGGCAGATCGGCCGGCAGTAGACGCCGCTGCCGAGAACTCCGATGAAGAACTTGCCGTCGAATCGCGCGTCGCGCGAGAGCCTCGCTCGCGAACAGACCTGCCAGTCGAGATTCGTCAGCTTCACGCGGGAAGCGTAGTCGATCTGAAGACCGGACTCGCGGCCGTCCTCCGGAGCGAGGTCCGGAAACGTCCATGCGATCGGGGGCGGCGTCCGCGAACGTCCAGCTTTCCTCCACGGATGTCTCTATGTTGGCCGCGTGTCCGGCAAACGCGGAATCGCTGGCCTGGAATCGAACCCGGCTCATCGGAAGTGAAAGACATGGAGGTTTCAAATGGCGAAGCGCACTCGAACGTTTCTGGTACTTGCGACGCTGATGATCGCGACCGGCCTGGCAGCGCAGACTTACAACGTGACCCGACTGGAAGGTCTCGGGGGAGACGCAGCCGCGAACAGCATCAATGATCGGGGTTGGATCGCCGGCGCGGCGAACAAAGCGGGCAACGGGATTTCCCACGCCGCGTTGTGGGCGAACGGCGGAGAGCCGATCGATCTCGGCGCCCTCGGCGGGCCGGACAGCAACAGCGCCGTGGCCTGGCCCGTCAAGAGCAATACCGGCCTGGTCGTCGGTATCTCCGACACGGCCGACGACAATCCTCTCGGAGAGGCGTTCTCCTGTTGGCCGTTCTTTGCACCGTTCACCCCCAACGGCAAGATCTGCAAAGGCTTTCGATGGGAGAAGGGAGTGATGACGCCTCTGCCGCCGTTTGCCGGCGGTTACAACAGCTACGCTACTGCGGCCAACAATCGCGGTCAGATCGTCGGCTGGGCGGAGAACGGCGTCCACGATCCGAGTTGCGACCCCGCTTTCCAGATACTGCAGTTCCGGGCGGTGATCTGGAGCCGGAACGGCGACATGCGGGAGCTGCCGCCGCTGCCCGGCGATAGCACCAGCGCAGCGACCGCCATCAACGACAAGGGCCAGGTGGTGGGCATCTCGGGCGCCTGTGGGATCGCGGTCGGTGGAGTCAGCGCCGCTCACGCGGTCCTGTGGGAAAACGGCAAGCCGATCAATATCGGGGATCTGGGGGGCCACACATGGAACACCCCCACGGCGATCAACAACGACGGCACCGTCGTCGGCTTCTCTCTGCCCGCCGATCAGGAGGGCACGCGGTTTTACAAGGCGTTCATCTGGACCCGGGACGCCGGTATCAAGAAGCTGGACGAGTTTGCCGGTGACGTCCGCAGCGCTGCGCTCGGAATCAATGACGACGGTCAGATCGTCGGGTTCTCGCGAACTGCGGGAGGTGTCGTTCGCGCGGTCGTATGGGAGAACGGCAATGCGGTAATCCAGAACCTGAACGATCTCGTCCCCGCAGGTTCTCTGTATCTCGTGATCGCCGGCGACATCAACAATGGCGGTGTGATCGCGGGCGCGGCCTTCGATCCGACGACACAGGAGAGCCCCGGATTCGCAGCGACCCCGAGCGGCATAACCGGCCTGGCTGCGTCTTCCGCCCGGCTGGCCCCTCGGACGGCCGGGAAGATTTATCTATCCCAGAAGGCGCGCGAGCAGGTGTTCCGCAGATGGCACGTCGACCTGGGTGACTAGAATTCTGGAAAAAGGGGACAGACTTATTTAGCCGAGCCGTCGGAATCAAATAAGTCTGTCCCCAATTTGGTGGAGGCGGCGGGAGTCGAACCCGCGTCCGGAAGCGTCAGGCGAGAGGCTACTCCATGCTCAGCCTTTTCTCGATTCTCGCCCCGCCGCCTCGAGAAAAGGCAAAACGGCGGCAGGGCAACCCCGAATTGATTTCGCCGGTCCGTCCGGGGAACCGAACCGGCTACACCCGCATTTCGCGACGTCCGCCGGAGCGCGGCGGGTGCGCTATCCGACGAACGCGGCTACTTAATTAAGCAGCCAGAGCGAAGTTGCTGTTGTTCGCAGCTACTGTTTTTCACCCTTTTTTTACGAGGGGAGTGAACCTCGGCATGCAACCTGTCGAATGATCGTCCCCGTCGAAGCCGTTTCGCCCCCAACGGAAAAATCTTCGCTCGTCTTCAAAGATCCGAGGAAATGTTAACACCCGGCGCCCGTCAATATTCCGTCCCGGCGCGGCCGAGCTTGACACCATCGAGCCCCCGTAATGGAATGCCTGCCCGTGGGCTCAAAGGATCTGATCATCGTCGTCACGTCGGTCGGCACCGAAGACCAGGCGCTCGACGTCGCCCACGCGCTCATCCGCAACCGCCAGGCGGCGTGCGTCAACATCGTCCCGAACGTCCACTCGATTTACCGCTGGAAAGGCCGGGTCTGCGACGACACCGAGTGGTTGTGCGTGATCAAGACGGTCTCCGGGCAGTTCCAGGCCGTGCGCGAGACGATCCAGAAGGTCAATACCTACGAGCTCCCGGAGATCCTGGCCTATCGCGTCGATGACGCGAGCGACGGGTTTGGCGACTGGATCGTCCGCATGACCGAACGTCCGAAGAAGCGGACTTCGGCGGCTCGTTCAAAGACCCGCCGCCCCGCTGCCGTCTCGACCATCGCCAGCTGACCTCGATCGCATTCACCTCGCTGTTTCTCGGTCTCGTACTCGGAACCCATCCCATCGGCGTCGCGATCTCGGGACCCGCCGCCTCGGTCGCTTTCGAGCTCGATGGGCGGCTCGCCGGGCGCCTCGAAGGGGAGCCCTGGTCGGCCGACGTCGATCTGGGCACGCAGCTCGCGCCCCACGAGCTCGTCGCGCGCGCCTTCGATTCCGACGGGCACGAACTGGCGCGCGCGCGGCAGTGGTTGAACGTCCCGCGCCCTCCCGCCGAGGTGTCCCTGCTCCTCGAGCGCAATTCCGAAGGACGCGGGGTCGCCGTGCGGCTGGCCTGGCAGAGTCTTCTCGGCACTCCTCCGAGCCGCATCGCGGTGACGTTCGATGGGAGGCCGCTCGACGTCCGGAATCCCTCCCGTATCCGGCTGCCCGAGTTCACTTCCGACTCGATCCACCTGATTTCGGCGGAGGTCGAGTTCTCGCCGGCCGTCGTCTCGCGCGCCGGCCTCGTCCTGGGAGCGCACTCCGAAAGCGAGGCGTCGAGCGAGCTGACCGGCGTTCCGGTCCGGCTCTCGAGCGGCATGAAGGTACCGCCGCTGGCGTCCGCGGGATGGTTTCGCAAGGGAAAAGAGCCGCTGCACGTCGTCGCGGTCGAGAAGGGGCCGGCGCTCGTTCTGATCGTTCGCGATACCAACCACGCCGAGGCGCTGGCGAAGCTCGGCAAGAGCGGCCGGACGATTTTCGTCCCCGGAGAGGGCGGGTCGCTTCCCCGATACGATCCGGACGCCACGCGCTTCGAGAACCGGCTCGATGACGCGGACCGGGTCCGGTTTCTCTGGCCGCGGGCGAACCCCGCCGCCGGTTCCGAGATGCCGACGGAGCTCTTCGACGCCTCCCGCGATTTCACCGGAAATTTCGCTGGGATCCACTGGCTGCTCACCCACGTTTCGCATCCGATTCCGAAAGCGCCCGGCGAGCGCTTCGCCGACGCCGTTGCGATCGCCGGCCTGCAGGCATCGTCGGGCTACACGCGGCGCGCGGTCGTTCTCGTCCTCGGACGAGAGACCGACGACGCGAGCCGCTATCCTCCGAATCTCGTCCGCTCCTACCTCGCGAAAGTCCGGGTTCCTCTGTTCGTCTGGTCGCTCGAGCCTCGGACGGCGGATCGCGTCTCCGCGACGTGGGGAGAGGCGGAGGACGTCTCCTCCTATCCGAAGTTGAAGATCGCGTTCGACCGACTGAAGCGGGAGCTCGATTCGCAACAGATGGTCTGGCTCGAGGGCCGCCACCTTCCGCAGGAAATCGCGCTATCCCCCGAAGCGCGCGGGATCGAGCTCGTTCGCTAGCGTCGCCCGAAGACCTGGACCCAGAGGATCTGGAATCCCGCTCTGTTCCGTCCGACCGCCAGTCCGAAACCGGCGTCGGTGAAGGAGCGGGAGAGGAGGTTGGCGCGGTGCTCGTCGCTCGCCATCCATCCGTCCATGACCTCGTTGACGGTGGATTGTCCCCTCGCGATGTTCTCCCCGGCGAAGCGCGCCGCGTAACCTTCGGCGAGCGCCCGCTCGCGAACGGTCCAGCCGTCCGGAGTCGTGTGGCCGTAATAGGAGCGCCGGAGCATGTCGTCGGCGTGCGACTGGGCCACCCGGTCGAGAACCGTGCTCGGCGAGAGCGGCGGGAGGGACCGGCGCTCCCGCTCCGCGTCCACGCGCTCGAGCATCTGGCTGCGCATTCGAGTGAGATCGTGGTATTTCGCGAACCGTTCCGCCGCATAGTCGTCCCAGGAGATCGCGACGAGGAAAACGTAGAGCGGCACGTCCCGGACGATCGCGGCGCCGATGCCCAGGTCGCGGAAATCCCGGCGAACGAGGGTCCTCCACGTGCGCTCGCCGCGTTCCCGCCAGTGCGCGGTCACGTCCGCGACGCTGCCGTCGGAGCTCGTGAAGATTTCCGCGAGCGATCGGGCCGAATATCCGGCTTTGACGGCGCGCTCGAGGGCCTCCCGCTCGGAGCCTTCCGCGAGCTCCGCGTTTCCGCGACGCGCCGCGTCGTCGGCGAGGCTCTGCGCGAGACCGCTCAACGCGGGTGAGAGCCGCAGGGCGGCGACGTCGGCGCGGCCGCGTTCCGCGTTGATGCTCGCCAGAAATTCCCGGCGGAGGAGGTCGAACTGGTCGGCGTCCGCGGCGCTCGTCCCGAGAGCAGCCGCGAGCGCCGCGAGGAGGAGGGCTCTAGCCAATCGCCTCCAGCGCCTGCGAAAGATCGGCCACGAGGTCTTCGACGTCCTCGATCCCGACGGAGAGCCGGACGAGGCCCATCGTGATGCCGAGCTTCTCCCGCTCCTCTTCGGGGATCGAACCGTGCGTCATGGTCGCGGGGTGCGAGATCAGGGTCTCGACTCCTCCGAGACTTTCGCCGAGCGAGCAGAGACGGACCCGGGAGAGCAGTGCCTGCGCTGCCTCGTGCGATCCCACGTCGAACGAGATCATTCCGCCGAACCCTTTCATCTGGCGGCGGGCGAGCTCGTGCTGGGGATGGTCGGGAAGACCCGGGTAATACGTCTTCTTCACCTTCGGGTGCTGCGCTAGGTAGCGGGCGATCTCGCGGGCGTTCGTCTCGTGCCTCTCCATCCGGACCACGAGCGTCTTGATCCCGCGCAGGACGAGCCACGAGTCGAAGGGAGAGAGGATCGCCCCCGAGCTGTTCTGCACGAAGGAGAGCCACTCGAGGTGCGCCGGGTCCTTCACCACCGCGACCCCGCCGACCGAATCCGAGTGACCGTTCAGGAACTTCGTCGTCGAGTGGACGGCGAAATCCGCTCCGAGCTCGAGCGGCCTCTGGAGATACGGCGACGCGAACGTGTTGTCGACGACGACGAGCGCTCCGCGCTCGTGCGCGATCTCAGACAGCAGCGGAATGTCGCAGAGGGTCATCATCGGGTTCGTGGGGGTCTCGAGGTGCAGCATCTTCGTGTTCGCGCGCATCGAGGAGCGCACCGCGTCGGCGTCCGCGGTGTCTACGAACGTGAACTCGACGCCGTATCGCGCCTGGATCTTCGTGAAGTAGCGGTAGGTCCCGCCGTACGTCAGGTTCGAGCAGACGACGTGATCGCCCGCCTTCACGAACGTGGACACGGCGGTGATCGCTGCCATCCCGGAGGCGAAGGCGCACGCCCCGACCCCCGCTTCGAGCACGGCGACGTTCTCCTCGAGAGCCGCCCGCGTCGGGTTCTGCGTGCGCGCGTACTCGTAGCCCTTGTGCCTTCCGAGCGCCTCCTGCACGTACGTGGACGTCTGGTAGATCGGGACGGCGACCGCTCCGGTGCGGGGATCCGGCGCGTTGCCTGCGTGAATCGCGTCTGTCGAGAAGCCCATAGTTCTGACCTCGTACATCTGGGGACAGACTGAAGTCTGTCCCCGGCTGCCTCTTAAGTCTCCAAGATTCCCTGATCGGGATAGCGCTCGGCGCCGTCCGGGAAGACGGTGACGACCGTTCGGCCGGAACCGAGCCGGCGCGCGATCCGGAGCGCCGCGGCCGCCGCCACGCCCGAAGAGCCCCCGACGAGCAATCCCTCTTCGCGCGCCAGGGCGCGGCACGTCTCGAAGGCCTCGGCATCGGAGACGAGCAGGACCTCGTCGATCACGCTCCGGTCGAAGATCGGCGGGAAAAACGAGAGCCCGATTCCCTCGACCTGGTGCGGGCCCTGCGGGCCGCCGCCCAGGATCGAACCTTGAGGCTCCGCCGCGACGCGAAGGAGGTTCGGAAGACGCTCCCGGAGAAACCTCGCGACTCCGGTCAGCGTTCCGGTCGTGCCGACCCCGGCGACGAACGCGTCGATCGACTCGCCGAGCTCCGCCCAGATCTCCGGCGCCGTCGTCTCGTAGTGGGTGAGCGGGTTGATCGGATTCGCGAACTGGTTCGGCAGGAACGCCCCGGTCTCCCGCGCGATCTCTTCGGCTCGCCGGATCGCGCCGCTCATGAAATCGCCGGCGGGAGTCCGGACGACTTCGGCGCCCAGCGCTTCCATCAGCTTCGCTTTGACGCGGCCGTAACCCTCCGGCATGACCACGATGCAGCGATATCCCTTCACCGCGGCGATCATCGCGAGGGAGACGCCGGTGTTTCCGGAAGTCGGCTCGACGATCGTGCCGCCCTCCCGAAGGAGGCCGCGCGCCTCCGCGTCCTCGATCATCGATCGCGCGATGCGGTCCTTGACGCTGCCCCCCGGGTTGGCGAACTCGAGCTTGGCGAAGATCCGCGCGGCGCCCGCCGAAAACCGGGAGAGCTCCGCGTGGGGCGTCGATCCGATCGCTTCGAGGAGACCAGGTCCGGAGCGAACGGGCTTCAAGACGGCGGGACGATAGCAGCAAAAAAAAGCCCCGGCGTCGCCGGGGCCTGGTTGAAAGATTGGGCCGGACTCAGTAAGCCTGCGCCCGCCGCGCCGAGTAGCACTCGCGGCAGTAAACGGGCTTGCCGTTGGTCGGATTGAAAGGAACCTGGGTCTGCTTGCCGCAGCCGTCGCAGGTGACGTCGTAGAGCGTCCGCTCCCGACCTTCGCCCGCGGCCGACTTGCGCTTGTCGCGGCACACTTTGCACCGCTTCGGCTCGTTGGTGAAGCCCTTGCGGGCGTAGAACTCCTGGTCGTCCGCCGAAAACAGAAACGTGGTACCGCAGTCCACACAGGTGAGGTTCTTATCGGTGTATTGCTGCATCATTTGATTCGTCGATCTCCTGGGTATTACCCTCTTCGGAAGCGCTCTCGCGCTTCGCAATAAAAACTCGAAACTTGATTCACGAAACCCCGACGGCCGTCGGGAAGATGATCTCTCTAGGACCAACCCCCTTTCGCGCGCACGTGCGTCTCCCCGCGAAGGCGAACGGATGAGGGATGAGAAAACATAGTGACGGCGCCAGGGTGTGCGGGGTTTTCCTAAAAGTTGGCGCAAATTAGCACGCGCTCGAACGGCTTTGCAAGGAGTTTCTTGACCGGCCCGGTCGTACGACCAAGGTCGGACGCTCCGACCGGAAACCGGCGCCTGCGGCCGCTTCAGCTCCCCGGGCGACCCTCGACGGGCGACGACGCAGTGGCGTAGCGCCGGCGCGGGATGCGCCCCGCGAGAAACGCGTCCCGCCCCGCGGCGACGGCGCGACGCATCGCGCGCGCCATCCGGGCGGGGTCCGAGGCTCCCGCAATGCCGGTATTCATGAGCACGCCTGCGGCGCCCAGCTCCATCGCGATGCAGGCGTCCGACGCGGTGCCGACGCCGGCGTCGACGATGACTGGAACCTTTGCATGTTCGATGATGATCGAAATGTTGTTCGGGTTCTGGATGCCCAGACCGGACCCGATCGGCGCTCCGAGCGGCATCACCGCGGCGGCGCCCTCTTCTTCGAGCCTCCGGCAGACGACGGGGTCGTCGGAGGTGTAAGGAAAAACGACGAAGCCTTCCCGCACGAGTGCGCGGGTCGCTTCGAGGAGCGCCGCGTTGTCGGGCCAGAGCGTGCTCTCGTCTCCGAGGACTTCGAGCTTGATCCAGTGGGAAAGACCCACTTCGCGCGCGAGGCGGGCGGTGCGGACGGCGTCGTCCGCGTTGTAACAGCCGGCCGTGTTGGGAAGGAGAGTCATCTCCGGCGGGATGTAATCGAGCATCGATTCCCGCGTCCGGTCGAGGTTGATACGGCGGACGGCGACCGTGACGATCTGCGCGCCCGACGCCCGATGGGCCTCCTTCATCTGTTCGAAAGACGCGTACTTCCCGGTCCCGATGATCAGCCGGGAGTCGAACGTCCGGCCGCCGAGAACGAAGGCGTCGGAAGCGGCCGGGACCGTGGGGTGATCGAGAGAAACCTCTGTCGCCATAGGGCGATCCTGTCGCGCCGGGCTCCTCCCGTCAAGGAACGACGTCCGCGCTCAGGGTACGAGGACGTTGTCGATCAACCGGGTCTTCCCGATCCGGACGGCCGCGAGGAGGGCAGTTCCCGGCGCGGCAATCTCGACGGGCGCCATCGTTTCCGGATCGACCACATCGACGTAGTCGGGATCGAGCCGCGCCGTCCGGAGCTCGCGACGGACGTTTTCCGAGAGCTCCGCGGCGCCGCGCTCTCCCCGCCCGGCCCGGTCGCGCGCTTCGAACAGCGCCCGGGGAAACGCTGCGGCCACGCGTCGCTCCTCGGGCGAGAGGTACGCGTTGCGCGACGACATCGCGAGGCCGTCGGGCTCACGCACGGTCGGGCCGACGAGGAGGCGAATCGGAAAATCGAGGTCGCGCGTCATCCGGCGAACCACCGAAACCTGCTGGAGATCCTTCTGGCCGAAGACCGCGACGTCCGGCGAGACCTGAAGAAAGAGCTTCGCGACGACCGTCGCGACGCCGCGGAAATGTCCGGGCCGGGTTTCGCCCTCGCCGCCTTCGGACACTCCTCGGACCTCGACGGACGTCGAGAAGTCCGGCGGGTACATCTCGGCCGCGTCCGGCAGGTAGAGCACGTCCACGCTCTCGGAAGCGAGCGCGGCCGCGTCATCCGCTTCCTTCCGGGGATAGCGGCCGAGGTCCTCGTTCGGTCCGAACTGCAGAGGATTGACGAAGATGGAAACGACCGTGAAATCCGATTCCCGCCGCGCGAGCCGCACGAGCGAGAGGTGTCCTTCGTGGAGCGCGCCCATCGTGGGCACGTAACCGATCGTTCTGCCCGAGCCGCGCGCCGAGCGGACCAGGTCGCGGAGGGCGCCGACCTCGCGGATCGTCTCCACGGGATCGCCGTCGAACCGCTAGAGAACGCGCCGCAGAGCGGGCTTGCCGCCCGCGTAGGACTCCTCGGCGCTCGGGAAGCTGCCGCTCTTCACGTCCCTCGTGAAGGCCTTCGCGGCCTCCTCGATGATGCTCGAGAGGTCCGCATACCGCCGGACGAAGCGCGGCCGCAGATCCCGGGTCAGGCCCATCACGTCGTGGAAGACCAGCACTTGACCGTCGCAGTCGGCGCCGGCCCCGATGCCGATCGTGGGGACGGCGATCTCGCGCGTGATCTCCGCGGCCAGCGGGGCGGGCACGCACTCGAGCACGACTGCGAAGCAGCCGGCGGCGGCGAGCGCCTTCGCGTCCTCGCGGATCTGGAGCGCGGTCTCCGGCTCGCGCCCCTGGACCTTGAACCCGCCGAGCTTGTGGAAGGACTGCGGCGTCAACCCGACGTGGCCCATCACCGGAATGTCGGCCGCGAGAATTGCTTCGATCGCGGGGAGGCTGCGGGTCCCGCCCTCGAGCTTGACCGCGGCGCACCCGCCTTCCGCGAGGAACCGTCCGGCGTTCTCAACGGCGCGGGCGGTGTCGGTCTGGTAGGAGAGAAACGGCATGTCGCCGACGACCAGGGCGCGCTTCACGGAGCGGCAGACCGCGCGCGAGTGCCGGACCATCGAGTCCATGGTCGCGGAGAGCGTGTTCGGCTCGCCGTACACCGCCATCTCGACGGAGTCGCCGACCAAGAGAACGTCGACGCCGGCGGCGTCCAAGAGCGCCGCCGAGGGGGCGTCGTACGCGGTCAGCATGGCGATCTTCTCCCCGCCTTTTGCGGCGACGAGAAGGGGAATCGTGAGAGGGGAGGTTTCTGAAAGGACCGGCATGTCGCGCTCCTTTCCTTTCGGTCGACGTCCCGAAAACCGGGATCGCCGCCGACAAGGGCGTCGAATGCCGATTATATCGCCTCTCCGGCGCGGGCTCCGTTGCAGCGAACGCGCTTCGCGCGTCGCTGAACTCGCACCGCGAAATACCATCAGGTCAGGTCTGACTCGACCTGGCAGAGCCGCCCACCCTCCGACTCGTGAAGACCTGACCCGCTCTCTTTTAGCCGCTGGCCGCCGGGATGTAGTACTGCATCCCTTTTTTGGCGCGGCGGATCTGCGCAACCAGATCATCGAAGTCGGCGGGCCGGTTGACGAAGTCGATCTCGTTCGTGTCGACGACTAAGAGCGGCGTCTCGTCGTAGTGGTAGAAGTAATAGTTGTACGCCTCGATCAACTGGGCGACGTATTCGGGCGTGATCCCCTTCTCGAATCCCCGCGACGCCTTCTTGATCCGCTTCATGCACGTTTCGAGCGACCCCTGCAGGAAGATCACGAGGTTCGGCTTCGCCACCGACTCGGAGAGGAGCGAGTACAGCCGGTCGTAGATCAGGAGCTCGGAGTCGTCCAGGTTCAGGTAAGCGAAGATCTTGTCTTTCGGGAAGTGGTAGTCCGCGACCACGAGGTCCGTGAAGAGGTCGATCTGGGCGATCTCGCGCTGCTGCTGATATCGCGAGAGGAGAAAGAAGAGCTGCGTCTGAAATGCCGATCCCTTCTTCTTTTTGTAGAACTCGGCGAGGAAGGGATTGTCGACGTCCTCGAGAATCTTCGTCCCGTGGAACCGGCGGGTGAGCATCTCGGAGAGCGAGGTCTTTCCGACGCCGATCGGCCCGTCGACGGCCACGTGACGCAGCGTGAGATCACCTTCGGACGGGATCGGCATCGGCGCGGATTCTAGAGCAGCTACCGGGCGAGCACGTCCGCGATCCCGCAGACGGCGAGGACCACTGAAACGAATCCGTTGGCCGTGAAGAACGCCGCGCCGGCGCGCTTCAGGTGGTCGGGCCTCACGATTGCGTGCTGATAGACGAGCGCCGCGGCCGTCGCCGCGATTCCTGCGGCGAACAGCCAGCCGCCGCCCGTCGTCCGCCAGACGACGACGAGCAAGACGATCATGGCGACGTGGAAGAAGGCGGATATCGCGAGCGCGTTCCGGCTGCCGAGTCGCGCCGGAATCGAGTGGAGGCCGACGCGGCGGTCGTGCGCTTCGTCCTGCAGTGCATAGATGACATCGAAGCCGGCGGTCCAGAAGAGAACGGCAAGGCCCAGCAGGACGGCGGGGGCACCGATCTCGCCGCGCACCGCGATCCAGGCCCCGACGGGCGCCATCGCGAGGCAGAGGCCGAGGACGAGGTGGCACAGCGCGGTGAAGCGCTTCGTGTACGAGTAGAGGAAGAGGACGGCGAGTGTGACCGGCGCCAGTAGAAGCGTCAGGCGATTGAGGCTCGCCGCTGCGAGCAGGAAGACGCCCACCGATACGAAGAGAAACGCGCGTACGTACCCGACCGATAGCATCCCTGCAGGCAGCGCGCGCGAAGCGGTGCGCGGGTTCATGCCGTCGATCTCCCGGTCGGCGAGGCGGTTCTGCGCCATTGCGGCGCTGCGGGCACCAACCATCGCGACGAGGATCTTTGCAAGCGTCGGCCAGGCGGGCCAGCCGCCCGCGGCGAGCACGGCCGAAAGGATCGCGAATGGCAGCGCGAAGATCGTGTGGGAGACACGGATCATTTCGAGCGTCGTTCGCAGCGGCCGCGTGATCCCGGGCGCTCGGCTCATCGCGGCCGGCGCCGCGTCCGGGGTCTTCCGCTCGTTCCAGTCCATCGGAAGCGTTCTCCCGGCAGCTCGAGGCCGAGCAAGCCCGCGATCCTTCCGCACCACGTGTCGAGAAACCGGGCCATCGAAGGGTCGGTCACGTAGAAGGCGGGGGAGGGTGGCGCGACGATCGCGCCGGCGAGCGTCGCCCGGCGCATGTTCTCGAGGTGAACGAGCGAGTAGGGAGATTCGCGGAACGCGAGGACGAGCGGTCGGCGCTCCTTCAGGCAGACGTCGGCGGCGCGCTGGAGGAGATCGCGGGAAATGCCGTTGGCGATCGCGCCGAGCGTTCCGGCGCTGCACGGAATGACGGCCATCCCCGCGATCGGATAGGACCCGGACGCGATCGAGGCGCCGATGTCCTCGTTCGGGTGGAGGACGATTCGACGCGCGGCGTCGCGCGGCAGATCGAGTCGCGCGACCCAGTCGGACGCGGACCCGATCGATTGGTCGATCTCGCTCCGCGCCACCGCGAGACCCGATTCCGAAAACAGAAGGTGCAGTCGCGAGATCCCGCCCGCGCGGGCCGCGAGCTCCACGAAGCGACAGGCCAGCGAAGCGCCTGACGCTCCCGACACGCCGACGACGATCTCCCGAAGCGCCACGGCCCGAGTCTATCGGCGCCGCGGGCGAGCACACCGCCAAAACTCCGGTCAGGTGGCAACCTCTTTTTCCTTCTGTGCGAGTCCTTCCGGCTGAGCGGATTCCATCCTCTCTCCCCGACCGGACCGACAGTTTTCTTTTCGCCCCTCCCACCGGTCTGCCGGCCCTCACCCGCGCGAAAGCCTTCCGACACAGAGGTTCCGTGAAACGCCGCGCGCGGCACGCTTCTCGCGAACGATCGCACCTCGAAAAACAGGAGGTGCCGATGGAGAACGCCTGATCGCGAAAGCTCGATGAGGACGAAAACCCCGAAGGACTACCACCCCGGACGATTTGCTGACCGATCCCGAATCGCAAAGGAGTTTCCGAATGACGACTCGATCTCCGCAACTTCCGACTTCCGCGAACGGCGCCGCTCGCCGCCGCCCGCGGGGCTCGTTTCTCGCGGGCCTTCTTCTCCTTTCCTCGGCCGCGTTCCTCGCAGCGGACAATTCGAGCGCTCCCGCGGCCGCCGGAAAAGTCAACATCAACCAGGCCTCGGCCACCCAGATCGCGCTTCTCCCGCGCATCGGAGAGAAGGTGGCGGGGCGCGTTCTCGATTACCGCAAATCCCACGGACCCTTCGCCCGGCCCGAGGACCT
Organism: Acidobacteriota bacterium; assembly: GCA_003222385.1. GTDB lineage: Bacteria > Acidobacteriota > Thermoanaerobaculia > UBA5066 > Gp7-AA6 > Gp7-AA6. The sequence goes on along the minus strand of QHVV01000111.1, from coordinate 14,683 downwards.
CATGGAGGTCAAGGGAATCGGCGAAAAGATGTTCCTGACCCTGAAACCCTACGTCGCCGTGAGCGGCCCCACCACACTCGCCGCAAAGGTTCGCCTCGGGTCCTCCCGGAAAAAGGAGGGACCCGCCCCCGCCAAAAACAAGCCTGCTCCCAAGTCCGCTCCGGCTTCCGTCCCTGCGGGCAAGGGACGGTGACGACCGTGCCCGCCCGGGTCCGCGCGAGCGGTCCCGGGCTTTCCTCGCGCCGCGGTTTCTCGTCGCTCGAGCTCATCGTGGCTCTCGGCGTGACGGCGGCGCTCGTGACGGCGACCGCGGCCGGCGCGTTTCAGCTGCAGGCGTCGCTCGCGATCCGATCGGCCGCCGCCGAGCTCGCCGCGGCGTTCTTCCGCGCCCGAACTTACGCGTTGACCCGAGGAGTGTCCGTCGCTCTGAAGTTCCGCAACGACGGAGGACGCTACGAGTGGGCGCTCTATCGCGATGGAAACGGCAACGGAGTGCGCAACGCGGAAATCGCATCCGGCGTCGACCGATCCCTCGGCTTCGCCGTTCCCTGGCTGCGCGGAGACGTGCGGCCCGGCATCCTCAAAGACACGCCTGTTCCCGACCCCTCGACGCCCGGCCGCAAGCTCGATCGCGTGGACGACCCGATCCGCTTCAACAACTCCGATCTCTGCTCGTTTTCCCCGGCCGGCGAGAGCACGCCCGGCTCCATCTATCTCTGGGACGGCCGCGACCGAATGGCGGTCGTCCGCGTGTTCGGAAGAACTGCGAAGATTCACACCCTCTACTACGTACGGGGCGAGAACGGCTGGAGGAGGTGAGAGCTCAGGCGTCCGGCGACAGCGGATGAGCCGCCGCCGTTTCCTTCGGCGCCGCCCACAATACCGAGTCGCGAAAGATCGCCCCCGGAGGAACCCTTCCTCCGGCGACCACGCAATCCTGGAGATAGGCACCGGCGCCGATCTCCACGCCGTCCCAGATCACGCTCTCGATCAGGCGCGCTCCACTTCCGATCGAGGCCCGGCCCACGACGGTCGAGACGCCCTCGAAACCCCGGAGCGGGATCCTGGAAAGAATGCGCGTGGGAGCATCGAAGGCGCCGCTCTCGGAAGGAAACGGTCCGCCTCGCGTGAGCGCCTGGCGAGTGGCACGGAGGAAGTCCCTCGGCGTGCCCAGGTCGGAAAAGGGTCCGTCGTGCAGGAGCCACCCGATCTCTTCGCCGGCGTCCAAGAGCGGCTGCCAGAGATCCGCGACGAGGGAGCGTTCTCCCGCCGGAATCCGGGAGAGAACACGGCGAGAAAGGATGGAGACGCCGGTGTAGACGAGAGGCCAGGAGGAGCCTCTGCCGAATGAGACGATGCGGTCTCCCTCCGCCGCGAGCGGGGTGAATCGGGCCGGCTCCTTGTTTTCCGCGACCAGAAGAGTGACGGCGCGACCCGTCTGACGGTGGCGCGACATCAGGCCGGCAAAGTCCGGCTCCAGAGCCGCGTCGACGTTGACGACCAGGAAATCGTCCGTCGAGAGGAAGTCCGCCGCGTTTCGGAGCGCGCCGGCGGTTCCGAGGATCTCCGGCTCGTGGAACAGCCGCGTCTTGGGGGCGCCGGACGGAAGCTCTCGAACGCTCGCGCGAATCGCATCCGGCAGGTGATGCGTGTTGATCCCGACCTCCGAGAAGCCCGCCCGGCCGAGGCGGGCAAGGTGCGTCCGCAGAAGCGGGACATTGCAGAAAGGGAAGAGCGCTTTCGGGACGGCTTCCGTGACCGGCCGGAACCGCGTTCCGCGGCCGGCCGCCAGGAGCATCGCCTTCAAGGTTTGCCTTCGGCAGGGCCGCCGGCGTCCGGAAAGGTCATGTCGACGGGGAGCGATCGGTCCTCTCGCCGGCGCCGGGCGTAGAGCTCGGGGTAGGAGTACGGCAGTGATTCCGACGCGTCGAAATCGAGCTCGTGGACCACGCGGCGGATGGCCGCGGGATCTCCTTCGACTTCGACGAACGATCCGATCGGGGTTTCGTCGAGCGCGATCACACATTCATCGAGCGACCACTCTTCGCGCCGTTTCTCGTAGTGGAATCGCGGCCGCCGGCCGAGGGCTTCCAAGATGCGCTGGAGCTCCTCCGGCTCGGAGATCCGCGTCTCGCGCTCTTCCCGGGTCTTCGTTCCCGCGTGGAACCGCGCCGGTCCCTTGAAGGTCAGGAGCGCACCGTCGTCCGTCCGCCGGACCCGCAGCATGCAGCCGGCTTTCGCGAACGTGCCGTCGTCGTCGTCGTAGAGGTCGTTCGATTCGAAGTGGAGCGCCGAGACGAGGCGGGCGCCGCTCGCTCCAAGCCTTTCGCGGACAGCCGCCAGGTCGGCGGCCGGCAGCTTGATTTCGACCTCGTGGATCCGGGATCGGCCGGGCGATCCCTCCGACCGCGCGCTCACGCGAGCAACCGGCGCGTGATCTCCTGCGCTCGCTTCCCGTCCACGCGCCCGCGGTGAAGTGCCATCAGGTCCTTCATCACCAGGCCCGCCTGGCGCTCGCTGGAATACCCCTTTTCCCGGATGATTTCGCGGATCGCGGCCTCGACTTCTTCTTCGCTCAGGCTCGCGGGAAGGTACGCCTCGAGGATCTCGAGCTCCTCACTCTCCGCGCGCGCGAGGTCCTCGCGGTTGCCCCGGGTGTATTGCTCGATCGCCTCGCGCCGCTCTCTGACCGCCCGTCGGATCACGGCCTCGGCTTCCGCGTCGGTGAGCTCGCGGCCCGCGTGGATCCTCTCGTTCTGAAACGCCGAGAGCAGCAGACGCAGAGTCGCGACCCGCCGCTTCTCGCCCGCCTTGAGCGCCTGCTTCAGGTCGCTCTCGATCGCGGCGCGCATGCGGGAGAGGCTACCATCGCTGTAGCCTTCCGCCGTGGATCGCTTCCTCGTCGGAACCGCCGGTCACATCGACCACGGCAAGACCGCTCTCGTTCGCGCCCTGACCGGCATCGACACGGACCGCCTGCCGGAGGAGAAGCGCCGGGGCATCACGATCGACCTCGGCTTCGCCCATGCCGAGTGGGAGGGCGTCCGCGTCTCCTTCGTGGACGTGCCCGGTCACGAGCGCTTCGTCCGGAACATGCTCGCCGGCGCCGGAGGGATCGATGCGGTGCTCCTCGTCGTCGCAGCCGACGAGTCGGTCATGCCGCAGACCCGGGAGCATTTCGAGATCGTTCGCATGCTCGGGATCCGCCGCGGCGTCGTCGCCGTGACGAAGACGGATCGCGTGTCGCCCGATCTCGTGGAGATCACGGCCTCGGACGTTCGCGAGATGTCGCGCGGTTCCGCTCTCGAAGACGCCGCGATCGTGCCGGTTTCCGCGCGAACGGGCGAGGGGCTCGAGGCACTGAAGCGCGCGATCGTCCAGCTCGCCGACCGGAACGCCGAAACCGAGCGTGAGTCGCGCGGCATTCGACTTCCGATCGACCGCGCGTTCTCGGTGGCGGGCTTCGGGCCGGTCGTGACCGGAAGCCTCGTCTCCGGAAGAATCTCGCGGGAGCAGAAGCTCGACCTTCTGCCGCGCCGGCAGACCGTCCGCGTGAGGCGGATCGAAGTCCACGGCCGCGAGACCGGCGAGGCGCGCGCGGGCGAGCGGGTGAGCGCGAACCTGGCGGGGGTCGAGCTCTCCGACCTGAAGCGCGGTCAGATGCTGACGACGCCAGGGGCCTTCGCGACGAGCGCGCTCCTGACCGTTCGCATCGAACTCCTCGCCTCTTCGCCGCCCGTCGCGAGCGGCGAACGTCTCTCGTTTCATCACTTCTCTTCGGAGGCGCGGGCTCTCGTCCGCGTTCTGGACGGCGGCCGGATCGAGCCCGGGACCTCGGGTCGGGCGCAGCTGCGCCTTTCGGTGCCGGTCGCTTCCGCGCCGGGCGACCGCTTCGTCGTCCGGAGGCTGTCTCCGGTCACGACGATCGGCGGGGGGATCGTCCTCGATCCTCTGTCGCCGCCCCTCGGTCGGCGGCGGCCGGCCGACGTGCGCGAAACGCTGGACCGACTCGAGAGCGCGTCGCTCGAAGAGAAGCTCGAGCTCTGGGTCGAACAGGCCCGCGACGGCGGCGTCTCGGAAGACGAGCTCGCCCGTCGCGCCGGCGTGCCGCCCGCATGGGTTCGCGATGCGCTCGCCGCTTCACGAGGCTCCGGCCGCGTCCAGGTCCTGCGGCGATCTCCCGAGCGGTACGTGTCGGAGCGCGCTCTTTCCCTCCTCGTCGAGAAGGCGCGCCGCGAGATCGCTCTCTACCTCGAGTCCGGCACCGGAGCGGTCGGAATGCCCCGCCGGACGCTGCTCTCGCGCCTGCTGCCCGCGGCCGATGCTCCCTGGGCAGAGGCAGTCGAGACAGCGCTGGTCGCACGCGGGGCGTTCGCGGCGGTCGGCGACGAAGCGCGCGCTCCCGGGCGCGACGACCTGATCGGCCCGGAGCGCGAGCTCTCCGACCGGATCGCGGACGTATTTCGCGAGCGCGGGCTATCGCCTCCCTCGCCGGCCGAAGTCACGCAGCTCGTCCATCACCGCCAGAAGGTCGTCGAAGGACTGCTCGGCTACCTGGTCAAACGCGGGACGATCGTTCGCCTTCCGGGCGGCTGGCTGATCTCCCGCGACGCCATCGACGGCGTCATCTCGCGCCTGCGGACCTCGGGCAGGTCCACCGTCGAGATCGGAGAGTTCAAAGAGATGTTCGGCCTTTCGCGCAAGCTCGCGATCCCGCTTCTCGAGTACCTCGACGCCGAGAAAGTCACCCGACGGGTCGGCGATCGGAGGGAAATCCTGCCGAAATAGCGCGGCAGTCGGGCCGGCGGGTGTCGGCGAGTCTGTGGTAAACGTGCCGCGCGTGACCCTGGTCTCGCGAACTCTCCTCGATCGATACGAGGTTCTCGCGCCTCTCGGCGCCGGCGGCATGGGCGAGGTGTACCGGGCGAAAGACCTGCGCCTCGGCCGCGAGGTTGCGATCAAGGTGCTTCCCGAGGAGCTTTCCGATAACGCCGAGGCGCTCGCGCGCTTCGAGCGCGAAGCCCGCGCGATCGCGGCGCTCTCGCATCCGAACCTGCTCGCGATCTACGATTTCGGCGCGGACCGCGGAGTTTCCTTCGCGGTCACCGAGCTCCTCCGGGGACAGACCCTGCGCGCGGCGCTCGCGCCGGGGGCGTTACCCTGGCGCAAGGCCGCCGATCTGGGCGCGGCGCTCGCCGAGGGTCTAGCGGCCGCGCATTCGCGCGGGATCGTGCACCGGGACCTGAAGCCCGACAATGTCTTCCTGACCTCGGAAGGCCGGGTCAAGATCCTCGACTTCGGGCTCGCGCGCTGGGTGCGCGACGACTCGGGGGAGGAAGCCACGTCCGCGCCGACGACGCCCGATCCCACGCGTCCCGGAACCGTGCTCGGCACGGTCGGCTACATGGCGCCCGAGCAGGTGCGCGGCGAGGCCGCGGACGCTCGGAGCGACATCTTCGCGTTCGGCTGCCTGCTCCACGAGATGCTGACCGGCAAGCCGGCGTTCACGGGATCGAGCGCGTTCGATCGAATGGCGGCGATCCTTCGGGACGACCCTCCGTCTCCGTCCCGCGAGAGTCCGGACGTTCCTGCGGAGCTCGATCGCGTGGTCGCGCGGTGTCTCGAAAAGAGCCCGGCGCGCCGTTTCGCGTCGGCGGCCGAGCTCGCCCCGCTCCTCTCGGGTCTCTCCTCCGCCGGAGCTTCGGATCCGACGATCGCGGCGGGAAGCGGAGTTCGATCGGCCACGCGACGCGCTCCCCGCGTGAAATCGCTCGCGATCCTCCCGTTCGCAAACCCGGGCGGCGACGCGGAAATGGAGTACCTGACGGAAGGGATCACCGAGACGTTGATCAATGGACTGTCGCAGCTCCGCAAGCTCAGGGTGATGGCGCGCAGCACGATGTTCCGCTACCACGGGGATGCGGATCCCCAGCAGGTCGGGCGGGAGCTCGGCGTGACCACGGTCCTTTCCGGACGGGTGATGCCGCGCGGCGCGGGTCTCTCGATCCACGTCGAGCTCGTGGACGCCGGCAACCGGTGCAGGAGGAGATCGCACGGGAGATCACGACGAACCTGAAGGTGACGCTCGAGCCCGAGCAGAAGAAGCGGCTCGCCAGGCGCTACGAAGCGGACAAAGAGGCGTATCCGCTCTACCTCAAAGGGCGATACCACTGGAACAAGGCCACGATCCCGGGACTGAAGAAGGCGCTCGAGTACTTCGAGCAGGCGATCGAGAAGGACCCGGCGTACGGGCTCGCGTGGGCGGGCGTGTCCGATTGCTACGCGATGCTCGGAATGGACCGGTACGCCGCGCTCCCTCCCAAGGAGGCGTATCCGAAGGCGAAGGCCGCCGCCCGGAAGGCGCTCGAGATCGACGACGCTCTCGCCGAGGGCCACACCTCGCTCGGTTACGCGCGTCTCGTCGACTGGGACTGGGCCGGGGCGGAGGAGGAGTTCCGAAGGGCGATCCAGCTGAACCCGGACTTCGCGCAGGCGCACCACTTCTACGGGTTCCTCCTCGCCTCGCGGGGGCGGTCCGAAGAATCGCTCGCGCAGTTCCGGCAGGCCCTCGAGATCGATCCGCTGTCGCTCATCATCAACTGCGACTACGGCTGGGCGTTCTACTGCGCGCGGCGATACGACGAAGCGGTCGATCAGCTCCGTCGCACGCTCGAGATGGACGCGAACTTCGCGCAGGCTTATCTCTGGCTGGGGCTCGTCCGGCTGGTGCAGGGAAGCTTCCGCGAGTCGGCGGAGGCATTCGAGACCGGAGCCCGACTGACGGGCGGAAGCCCCACGATGCTGGCCGGCCTCGCGTTGACCCGAGCGTCGGATGGAGATCGCGGGCAGGCCGAACGGATGCTGGCGGAAATGGAAGAGAAGGCGAAGACCGGTTACGTTCCGATGGCGACCATGGTCCAGCTCCACCTGGCGCTCGGAAACGTCGACGGCAGCTTCGAGTGGCTGGAGAGAGCGTTCGCGTATCGTGCGAGCTTCATGATGCCGCTCCCGGTCTACGCCTTCTTCGACTCGATCCGCGGCGATCCCCGCTTCGACGATCTGCTGCGGCGCCAGGCCGCGGTCCCTTAACCTCCCGGCCGCGGGGTCGGGCTCGCCGGGGAAGCGCTTCGCGGAATCGAACGCGGGGGACCGGGCCGCGGGACCTCGAGCAGGAGAAGCGGGCCCGAGCGATCGACGACGCGGCAGGACTGCACGACCCGTTCCAGGAGCGCGAACTCCGACGGCGTGAGGCCGCGCAGCCAGGTTCGATCTGCGCCCGACTGGCGAAGGGCGTCGAGTGAGACCAGGAGGTGCGTGATTCGAACGCGTGAGAGCCTCCGGAAGACCTCGGGCGGATCGGGCGCGCGGCGCAGGAACCCGGAAATGGCGGGCGGGTCGACCGCCGACGAGGCGAACGTCGGACGCGGGAACCGGAAGAATCTCCGCTCGCCGAACGCGAGGACGCGGGCGTCTTCCGGCAGCGTCGCGTCCGCGCGCGCGTAGAGAGAGACGGCGGGGAAATTCCGGGCCGTGTAGTCGCGCTCGGATTCGATTCCGAGGGCGCACGGAAGCGGGTTGAAGAAGAGCGCGTTGTGCGCGGCGGCGAGAGCGCCGCCCCGGGCGGCGAGCAGCACGAGAATCGCGCCGGACCAGATCGCGGATCTGCCGACCGTTCCGTCCTCGAGCGCGAGCCCCGCGAGCAGGCACGCGCCCGCGAGCGAAGGCAGAAGGATTCGCGCAGACGGCGTGAAGGGAAAGAGCGCGGCGAGGCCGGCCAGCAGGAGACCCACGACGACCCGACGGCGGAGGCCCCGGAGCCCGAGCACGAGCGCGACAGCGAAGAGGACGAGGAAGCCGATGCCGCCGACGTCCGAATCGACCGTCGCAGGCCGTGAGACGTAGCCCCACCACGAGCCGTGGCCTCTCGCCGAGGCATTCCAGTCGACCAGCCGTCGCGCCGTCTCGGAAGATCCGCCGAAGAGCCGCGGCAGCAGCGGGAACACCGGGTTTCCGGTGCGAATCCAGTTCGCCGCATACCACGGACCGGCGATCGCGGCCGCGAAGAGCGCGCCGACCGCGAGCTCGCGGAATCGCCGGCGTCGGATCGCCAGGACGGCGACGGCGACCGCGATCGGGAGCCCCAGCGCCAGGCCGCTGTACTTGATCGACGCCGCGAGCCCCAGCAGCGCGAGCGAACCGGCGAGCCGGCCGCCGGCGAGCGCCAGCCCGGAGGCGAGCAGGGCAAAACAGAGCGGCATGTCCGACCACGACCAGCCGGCGACGATCGTCGCCGCGGGAAGCGCCGCGAAGAGGAGGGCCGCGCTCACTCCGGAAGACCCGGCGGCGATGCGCCGCGCCAGAGTTGCGAGCGCGGCCAGCGTCAGGAGAAAGAAGCCGTAGTGGCAGAGCTGCGCGCAGATCCCGGAAGAGTCGACCGCGAGCGCGGCGAGATACACGGTCTCGGTCGCGGCGGGAAACGCGGAGGGGCTGTTGAACGGGTCGATCGTCCAGAAACCGCTCCAGAGCGTCATTTCCGGAAACCGGAGGTGATAGACGAGGGCGTCGTAGGAGACGGCCGGAGCGAGCGCCATCGGGAGCGGGATCAAAGCCAGTCCCGCCAGCAGCCCGGTCTTCCAGGCCGGCCGCTCGAGCCGCGGAATCCGGAGAGGCGCCTTCCGCCGCGGGAACAGCAGGGAGAGCGTCGAGACCAGGAGGATCGAGAGGACGACCTCTCGCGAGGCGAGTCCGATTGCGCCGAGCGACCGAACGATCGCCGAATAGACGCCGAATCCGAGCGCGACCTCGATCAGCCGGCGGTCCGGCGCTTCTTCGGAAGTGAGCTCGAGCAGACGGTTGACGAGCCGTCCGAGCGCCCAGAGGCTCGAGAAGAGCCACGCGACGAAGAGAATCCGGAGGAGCTGGACGGCCCAGTGCCAGAGAAGGACCCGTTCGAGCGGGAACACGCTTTTGCGGAAGTATAAGAGGCGCCGCGGTCGTGATTGGCGCCCGCGCGGCTCGGCTCTCTCGCATCGTCTCCGGAACCCCGCCGTTCACGACCCTGCCGGACGGTCTCCGATCTCGAGAGCCTTCTCGAAAGCCCGCAGCGCCTCCTCCGCCTCGCGTTCGAACGAGAGGTCTCGATAGGCCCGCGCGTGCGGGGCGCCCGCGAGCCGGCGCCCCAGGTATTCCCCGACGTACCTTCCCAGAAAGATCGCCGCGCCCGCCCGCCGGTACTGGCGGACGTGCGCCAGCTCGTGGGCGAGAAGCGACGCGGCTTCGGGCGCGTCCGACGAGACGAGCGCCGCCGGCTTTGCGCCGAGATAGATCCGCCGACCGAAGACGATCGCATCGGCGCCCGCGATCGAGGTCAGGAGCCTTGCGAGAAGTCCTCGATGGAGCCGGGCGCGGCCGACCTCGCCGGCGAAGTCGGCGCGCAGGCGTCGCGCCACGGCGGGAGGGATCCGGGCTCCCAGCAGGCTACGATCCGGCGAGGCTCCTTCGGAGCGACGCAATCTGCTTCAGCTCCACCTTATAGGTGACCTGGCCCGAGAGCGACAGCTCGTTCCAGGAGTCGATCGGGGTCCCGTGCGCCTGGGCGGGTCGGAAGGTCCACCCGGACATCGCGCGGCGGAGGTACCCGAGAAGGATCGGATCGCTCGCTTCGAGCGGGATCGCCTTCTCGACCGACCCGTTCGCCCGGACCTTGATCCAGAACTTCGCCGAGAAAGGTCCCTTGTAGGAGTCCGCGGACCACGGCGTCTTCTTCGGCAGCGGCGGCGAGTCGACGGCTTCGATGGAGACGCCTCCCGGCGGCGGCGCGCCTTTGCGGGTCTCGAGCCAGACTTCGTCCGACGGCCACGCGAGCGGGCGGGGAATCGGGGTCGTCGGCGTCACGGGAACGAGGCTCGCCTGGACCGAGCGGGGCGCGTCGATCTGGACCTGCAGGTCGAGCCGGAGGGACGCCCACGTCTCGACGGTCTCGGAGCCCCGTCGCGCCGGCTCGAACGTCCACCGGGCGAGCGACTTCTGGGCCTCGCCCGCGAGCGATGGAATCGGATCGCGCTGCGGCTTCAAGCCCATCGGCTTGCCCGCCGCGTCCACTCGCGCCGAGACGTATTCCGTGGCGGGCACGATCGATTCGGCGAAGTTCAGCTTCGGCGGATTCGCCGCGGGAACGTCGGAGGCGACGGCGAATGGGTTTTCCGTGGGCGCCTGGAGGATGGCGACGACCGGGGAGTCCGTGATCCGCGTGGCCGGAGGAGGAGCGGTCCGGACGACCGCGGCGGTCGGCACGGGAATCGGGGCGCCCGGGGGGGTCGCGCCGACCGGAGAAACCGCCGCAGGAGGCGACGGGACCGGAGTCGTCTCCGCAGGCGGAGGGGGCGCCGGGGCCGCTTCCGCCGAGGGGGTCGGCGAGGGCGTCGGGGAGACGTCGCGCTCCTGGGCTCGGCCGGTCCGCGCCGAGAGCGCGAGGATGAGGCAGACGGTCGACAGAGACAAATTGCGCCGATTCATTGAGATGAGCGCGAAGTATAGCGAAATGTGACGCAGGTCACTTCGCCTCGAGCCAGTTGTCTCCCGATCCGACCTCGACGGCGAGGCGGACCTTCAATTGCGCGGCTCCCTCCATCACCCGGCGCACCAGCTGCGTGATTCCGGCGACCTCTTCGGCGGGGGCTTCGAGGACGAGCTCGTCGTGGACCTGGAGCAGCATGCGCGCCTGCGAGCCGGACTCCACGAGCGCGCGATCGAGCCGGACCATCGCGATCTTGATGATGTCCGCGGCCGATCCCTGGAAGGGCGCGTTCAAGGCCATGCGCTCGGCGTTGCCGCGGACCAGCCCGTTGGAGGCGTGGATGTCCGGGATCGGGCGGACGCGGCCGAAGAGCGTCGTCACCTCTTTCGTCGAGCGCGCCTCTTCGAGGACGCCATCCAGGGTTCCCCGGACCGCCGGGAACTGCGCGAAGTACGACTCGATGTAGCTCCTCGCCTCCGCGGTCGAGACCCCCAGATCCTTGCCGAGCGTGAACGCCGCCATCCCGTAGAGGAGCGCGAAGTTGATCCGCTTCGCCGCGAACCGCATCTCCTGGGTGACGAGGTCGGGCGAGACCCCGAAGATCTTCGCGGCGGTCGCGCGATGGATGTCGTCGTTCCGCTCGAAAGCCGCGATCAGGTTCTGGTCGCCCGAGAGGTGGGCGAGGATCCGGAGCTCGATCTGCGAGTAATCGGCGACGATGAGCTTGTTCCCGGGGCCGGCGATGAACGCGCGCCGGATCTCCCGGCCCGCCGCCGTGCGGATCGGAATGTTCTGCAGGTTGGGGTCGGACGAGGAGAGCCGGCCGGTCGCCGCGACCGTCTGGTGGAACGAAGAGTGGACGCGCGAATTCTCGTCGGCGAGCTCCGGAAGGGCATCGACGTACGTGCCCTTCAGCTTCGAGATCTCCCGGTATTCGATGACGAGCCGCGCGATCGGGAATCCCTGCTCGGCGAGCTCGGTCAGGACCTCGACGCCCGTCGAAGACACCCGCGTCTTCGCGGTCTTCCTCCCGACCGGGTACTTCATCTTCTCGAAGAGGATCTGCCCCAGCTTCACCGGCGAGTTGACGTTGAACTGCTCCCCCGCCTCCTGCCAGATCCGCTCTTCGAGCGCGCGCAGCTCCCGTTCCATGCGCGTCGATATTCCGGCCAGGTAAGGAAGGTCTACCGCGATCCCGGCGAGCTCCATCCGCGCGAGCACCGGAGTCAGCGGGCGCTCGATCTCGCGGTAGATCTTCTCGAGCGCCGGCCGCTTCTCCATCTCGAGGCGCAGGCGTCGGGCGAGCTCGAGCGTGCCGGAAGCGCGTTCCCCCAGCCAGCGGTCGGCGGTCTCGACCGCATATCCCTCCGGCAGCGCGCAGGAGACGATCCCCGCCTCCTTGTTCGGAGTGACCTTCTGCCCCAGCCGCTGAAAGGCCATCACCTCGAAATCGGAGCTGCCCACGCCCGGGGCGAGGACGTACTGAGCCAGGCAGACGTCGTAGACGTCGGCCGCGATGGCTCCGCCTTCGCGCGCGAGAAGGGAGTCGAGGGACTTGGCGTCCGCGATCGTGACGGTCGAGCCCGGACGGTCGAGCGCGCGCCAGCGGGCGGCGATTTCCGGCCGGGACTCTTCGGCGATCTCGACGGTCCGCCCGTCGGAAACGGCGAGGAGCGCCGTGTCTTTCGCCCGGAGGAGCGCGACGCCGACCGGGGCCGCAAGATCGAGAGCGAACGGCTCACCCGGCTTGCGGCGGACCGCCGAAATCTCGGGCGCCACCGCCGCCTCGTCGTGGATCTCCGCGGCCAGAGAGTGGAACTCGAGCTCGACGAAGAGCTGTCTCAGCTTCGGCGCATCGGCGGTCGTGCGCCGGAACGCGTCCGGCTCGAACGGGATCTCCAGGTCCGTCGGGATCTCGACGAGGCTCCGCGAGATCAGGGCGTCGTCCTTGTGCTCGCGGAGGCTCTCGCCGACCTTCCCTTTGACCTCGTCGGCGCGCGCGAGAAGCGTCGGAAGATCGCCGTACTCCGCGATCCACTTTTTGGCCGTGACCTCGCCGACCCGCGGCACGCCCGGGATGTTGTCCACGCTGTCGCCCATGAGCGCGAGCACATCCGCAACCTGGCCGGGCGCGACCCCGAAGAACTCACGGACTCCCGCTTCGTCCAGGAACTTTTCGCGGCCCGTGTGGAAGACGCGAACGCGCGGCCCGACGAGCTGGAGCATGTCCTTGTCGGCGGTCACGATGACGACGTCGAACCCCATCGCCGACGCTTTTTTCGCCAGCGTCCCGATGACGTCGTCCGCCTCGTAGCCCGGCAGCTCCAGGACCGGGACCCGATACGCCTGGAGGATCGAGCGGATCGCGGGAAGCTGCGTCCGGAGATCATCGGCCATCATCGGCCGGTTCGCCTTGTACTCCTTGTACGCCTGGTGGCGGACCGTCCGCTCCGGTCCATCCCAGGCGACCGCCAGGTAGTCGGGCGCATGCTCGCGCAGCATTTTCCGAAGCATCGTCACGAAGCCGTAGATCGCGTTGGTCGGGCGGCCGGCGGTCGTCGAGAGCCGCTGGATCGCGTGATAGGCGCGATGGATGTTGGACATCGCATCCACGAGGTAGAGCTTCGGAGGCGCGTCCGGCATGAGGTCGCGATTCTAGTTGTGGGATTTGCGCCGGTCCCGAATGTGGGGAGGCGCGGAAATGCGCTGAAATGGCGCTTTCCAGCAACCCTGACAGCCGACACCGGACCCCTGACAACTCGATCCCAGCCTGCTAATCGAAGCGGAGGGAATCAGTTACGGAAGGAGTTCCTTGCAGAAAAGAAAAATCGCGCGACCCGTTTCCGGAACCGCGCGATTGAATGAAAGAAGAGTAGCAAATCGGCACGCGTCTGTCAAGGGAAAACGTCCTTCGCGACGAAGAGCGCGCAAGACGTGTGGGGAGAGAAGGTTGGAGACGCCGCCCGGCGGTTAGAAAGCCTTGCGCACCGTGTCGAGGACGCGTTCGCGCAGCCGCGTCACTTCCCGAGCGGTGGTCTCGGACTCCGCCTGCATGCTGGCGACGAAGTCCCGGTCGTCCGCCCCGGTCAGGTTGATCGCGACGTTCAGAAGCGCCGCCTGGGCGGCCGCTTCGAGAAGCAGAGCCGCGGTGCCGGCGTCGGTGACCGCGTTGGGATTTCCTTTTGCGGCGAGATCCGGAAGGGTCGCGAGAAGCCGCACCGCGGCTCGCGCCGTGCGCATCGGGACCTCGGCTGCCAGGCGGTTGGCCTCGGTCACGCGCCGCGCGCGCGCACCCCTTTGAGCATCGGTCTCTCTCGGAAGACCTCGAGCGGCGACGACCGCTTCGTACGCGTCGGAGTCCTCGCGGGCCAGCCAGAGAAACTCCTGTCGCGCCCGCCGCGCCGCTCCCGCGATCGGACGGACCGCATCGTGCGACGCCGCGTACTTCTCCTTCGAGAGCGTCAGGGCGCAGACCATTTCCGCCAGAGCCGCGCCCATCGCCGCCGCGAGTGCCGCGGCGGTGCCGCCGCCCGGGGTCGGCGCGTCGGACGCAAAAGCGCCGAGCAGGCTCTCGAACGAGAGCTTCTCGAATTCCATCGCGTTAATTTGACTTCGAGCCCACCAGGTCGCCGCTCCGCACAACGGCCGATACGAGGTCGACTCCCCAATGATAGACGAGGTGGCTTTCGTCCGGCGCGTCGAGAACGACGACGTCCGCCGACTTTCCCGTCTCGAGCGAGCCGATCCGGTCCGCGAGGCCGAGCGAAGCCGCGGCGTTCAACGTCATCCCGGTCAGCGTTTCCTCGACCGTGAGGCCCGAGTCGAGGCAGGCGTGCGCCGCCACGGCCGCGAGCGATTCGGTGTAGCACGTCCCGGGGTTCGCGTCGGAGGCGACCGCGACCGGGACGCCCGCGTCGATCATGGCGCGCGCCGGCGCGCGACGGGAACGCATCCACCACGCCGTTCCAGGCAGGATGACCGCGACCGTCCCGGATCGTGCGAGCGCCGCGATCTCGGCGTCGCCGGCGAAGAGCAGATGATCTGCGGAAGCCGCTCCGAGATCCGCCGCGAGCAGAGTACCTCCGGACCGCCCGAGCTCGTCGGCATGGACGCGCAGGCCGAGCCCCGCCCGTCGAGCCGCTTCGAGGATCGTCCGGGACTCTTCGA
>QHVV01000110.1:10168-46428 GCA_003222385.1 Acidobacteriota bacterium | reverse complement strand
ATTACCGCGGGCGCGACGAGACGATCACCGCGCTGTCGCGCGTCGTGGCCGACCCGAACGCGTACTGGGGACTACGCCAGGAGGCCGCGATCGACCTGGGATCGTGCGGAGAGGCCGCCGTTCCCGCGCTCGATCGGGCCCTCGCCGATCCGGACCGGCGCCTGCGGCGAGCCGTCGCGATCGCCCTCGGCCGCGCGGGAGGAAAGGTGGCGGTGGAAGCGCTCGGGCGCGCGATCTCCCGTGATCGCGCCGAGGACGTCGTCGCGGCGGCCGAAGTCTCTCTCGCGAGGACGGCTGGCTCCGCTGCGCGTGCGAGTCTCGAGCGGCAGCTCTCCCGCGACTCGCAGTACTGGGACGTGATCCGCCTGGGCGCGATCCAGGGTCTGGCAGAGCTCGGCGACGCCGCGCTCGCCCCCACGTTCGAGAAGTTCACCAACACTGAGTACGTCCAGGACGTCCGCACCGTGGCGCTCGCCGGCTGGCTCCGAGCCGCGCCGGAAGACCCGAAGCTCGCCGACACTCTGCGGACGCTCTCGCGGGACCGCAACCGGTCGGTGCGCGAAAGCGCGCTCGAGAAGCTCGGGTCATTGCACCACGCCGCGGATGCGGGCCTCTTCCGATCGCTCGCCGATTCGGATCCCGATCCCAACGTCGCGGCGATCGCGCGGGACGCTCTGGGGGAGATCGAAGGCTTCACGAAGCGGTAGACCCGGGATCCGGACCCGAGTGAGCGAGCCGAGAGATTGCGACTTTCGTCTCGGTTTGACCGGCCCGGATCTCAACTTCGTTGACACTCCGGCCCCGCCCCTGTAGCGTTTCCCGAGTCCTTCATGTCCGACAAGGCGAGAGCGGCTTCCGCATCCGTGGTCTTGATCGCGAGTCCGATCGCGGGTGTACGCGCCCAGTGGAGCTCCGGCCTGCAGGAGAAGTTTCCGGTTTACGAGGCCGCGGAGAGGTCCGCGCTCGACAAAGGGATGGCGAACCTGAAGCCCGCGATCCTCCTGCTCGATCTCGCGCTGCCGGGCCTGGGCGGGGTGGAGGGCGTACCGGCGGTCCAGAAGGCGTCCCCGATGACCGCCATCATTCTCATGACGAGCACTCCCAACGACCGCGAAGGGCTGGCCGCGCTGAAGGTCGGAGCGAGGGGCTACTGTAGCCACGGCATGGACCCGAACCTGCTGCGCAAGGCGGTCATGGTCGTCGTCAAAGGAGAGATCTGGGTCGCCCGGAACGTGTTCGCGCCGCTGCTCGAAGAGCTGACGTCCCTGACGGAGCGCCGACACAAGGAGTTTCCCCCGAACCTGGATACGCGGCTCGACCGACTGACCCCGAGGGAGCGCGAAATCGCGCAGCTGATCGGCGGCGGGGCGAGCAACAAGGAAATCGCGGGCCGGTTGAATATCACGGAGGCCACGGTGAAGGCGCATTTGACCGCAATTTTCCGGAAGCTGGGGCTTTCCGATCGACTCGGCCTCGCTCTCTTCGTCACCGAGTACAACCGGGTGTCGCGATGAAAGGCCCTGGCCGCTCGCGCAAGCCGGTTCGTCAACCGGGAGGCCTGGACTGGATCAAGAAGAGGCCGGTCCCGATCATCAACGTCCTGATCGCCGATCCCGACCGGAAGAGCCGCGCGGCCTGCATCCGGACTCTCCACGGCGTGCGCGGAGTGCGGATCGTGGGGGAGGCCGCCACGGGGCTCGAAGCGGTTTCCGCGACCGCGAAGTTGAAGCCGCGCGTCGTCCTGCTCGATCTGGAGCTCTCCTCGGAGTTCGGCGCGTCGCTGATCGCCGTCGTGCGGCGCAAGAGCTCCCGGACGCGGGTCATCCTCCTGGTGGGCCGCGCTTCGGAGGAGCGCATTCTCGAAGCGCTGTCGCACGGAGCGGTCGGCTGCGTGACCAAGAAGAACATCGAGCGCTTTCTGCCGGAGGCCCTCGAGGCGGTCTCTTCGGGAGAAGCGTGGATGTCGCGAAAGCTGATCCCCAAGATCATGGACCGCCTCGCGGACTTCACGGCGCGCGCGGAGGGGCGCGGGTAAGGCCCCTTCGATCCTTCCTTGAAGCGCGAGCTCGTTCGCGACATCGGATGGCTCGACGCCACGGCGCTCGTCGTCGGCTCGATGATCGGGTCCGGGATCTTCATCGTGTCGGCGCGGAGCGCGCGGGTCCTCGGCTCCGGCGGCTGGCTTCTCGCCGCCTGGGCGATCGCCGGCCTGCTGACGATGATCGCCGCGCTGTGTTGCTCCGAGCTCGCGGCGATGATGCCGAAGGCGGGCGGACAGTACGTCTTCTTTCGCGAAGCGTACGGCCCGATGTTCGGCTTCCTCTTCGGCTGGACGATGTTCCTGGTGGTCCAGACCGGGACGATCGCGGCGGTCGCCGTGGCGTTCGCAAAGTTCCTGGGCGTTCTCTGGCCGGCGGTTTCCGAGGCCAGGACCCGGATCGGCCCGCTGTCGTTCTCCGCCGCCCAGGGCGTCGGCGTCGCCGTGATCGTGCTCCTGACCGCATCGAACACGACGGGCCTCGCGACCGGCACGCTGACGCAAAACGTCTTCACTTTCGCCAAGCTCGGCGCGCTCGCCGCGCTGACGGCGGCCGGCTTGCTGCTCGGCGGAGGAAGTCGGGCGGCGCTTCACGCCGGAGGGTTCTGGAACGCCGTCGCTCCCGACGGACGGACGCTCGCCGGTGGAGCGCTCCTCGCCGCGGTCGGAACGGCGATGGTCGGACCGCTCTTCTCGCAATCCGCATGGAACAACGTGACGTTCGCGGGCGAAGAGGTGAAGACCCCGGGTCGCACTCTCCCGCGTGCGCTGCTCGTCGGATGTCTGCTCGTCACGACCCTCTACGTGTTCGCGAACGTCGCCTATCTGAACGTCCTCCCGCTCTCCGCGATCCAGCACGCGCCGGCCGATCGCGTCGCCACGGCCTCGGCGACCGCGCTGTTCGGCCCGGCCGCCGCCGGCGCCACGGCGCTCGCGATCATGGTCTCGACCTTCGGCTGCGTGAACGGGCTCATCCTGTCGGGAGCCCGCGTCTCTTTCGCGATGGCCCGCGACGGTCTCTTTTTCCGGCGGCTCGAGCGGTTGAATTCCGCCGCGGTCCCCGCGAACGCGCTCTGGGCCCAGGCGCTATGGGCGTCGCTCCTCGCGCTGTCCGGCAGCTACAGCGAGCTGCTCGAGTACGTGATCTCGGCCGACATCCTGTTCTACGTCCTGCTCGTCGTGGCGGTCATCGTCCTGCGGCGGCGGAGGCCCGACCTTCCGCGGCCGTTCCGGGCGCCGGCGTATCCCTTTCTGCCGATCCTCTACGCCGCCGCGGGCCTGGTCCTGATCGGAGTGCTGCTCTCGGGCAGCCCGAGGACCACGTGGCCCGGCTACGCCGTGGTGGCGACGGGCATCCCTGTGTATTTCCTGTGGAGGCGACGCGACCGTCTCGCCTCATGAAGACGCGCGACGTCTCCGAATCGTCTTTTCTCGCGGAGTTCCCGGACGTTTCGGCGGAGGAGGCCAACCGGTCGGCGGTCGCGCTCGCGGACCGCCTCGCGCGCAAACCCGTGTCCGGCCTCCTCGACGCGATCCCCGGCGCGACGACGCTCTTCCTCCTCTTCGATCCGCATGTCGTCGATCGGGAGAAGCTCGTCCGACGCCTACGCCGCCTTTCGGAGGAAGCTCGTACCACGCCGCGGGAGACGCGCCGGTTCCGGATCCCGGTCGCGTACGGGGGCGAGTTCGGACCGGACCTTACCCTCCTGGCGGGCGAGCGGGGCATCTCCGCCGGGGAGCTCGCGCGGCGGCACGCCCTCGCCGACTACACCGTCGCGTTCCTCGGCTTCTCTCCGGGCTTCGCGTACCTCTCCGGACTTCCTCCCGAGCTCTTCGCGGCCCGCCGCGAGACTCCGCGCACGCGGGTCCCCGCCGGGAGCGTCGCGATCGGGGGCTCCTGGACCGCGATCTATCCCGCGGAGACGCCGGGCGGCTGGACGCTCATTGGCCGCTCGGCGGTTCGTCTGTTCGACCCCGCCGCGCATCCTCCGGCCCTCCTTCGTCCGGGCGACCGGGTTTTTTTTCAGCCGATGACCGAAGGGGATCTCCGCGCTCGCATCGCCGAAAGCCGTAACGAGCCCGCGCGCACGCTCCCTTAGCCGAGGAGGACGTTCTCTTCGAAACGATCACGCCGGGCCTCTTCACGTCGGTCCAGGGCGCGCCGCGCTTCGGCCTGGGAGCGAGCGGCGTTCCCGCCGGGGGCGCGATGGATCTTTTCGCGCTCGAACGCGGAAACGCCGCCGTGGGCAACGCGAGCGGCGCGGCCGGGCTCGAGATCACGCTCGCGGGGCCGGAGCTCGTCCTGCGGATGGACACGCTTCTCTGCGTCACGGGAGCGGACCTCGACGCGCGGTGCAACGGCAGCGCGGTGCCGCTCGACGAGCCGTTCCCGGCGAAGGTCGGAGACCGGGTCTCGTTTGGATATGCGAGCGCCGGGATGCGCGCCTATCTCTGCGTCCAGGGCGGTCTCGCGCTTCCGCTTCCCGGAGAGCCTGTCGCGCGCCTCTCGAAAGGAGACCTCGTCGCTCGGGCCAGCCCGCCCGCCCGGCCGACGACCGGCCCGCCGGCCCGGGCCGGCCCGAGCCCGGCACCGGGCGGCTCTCTCGTCGCGCTCGGCCGCGAGCTCGCGCTACGCGTCCTGCCCGGTCCGCAGCCGTCGTTTTTTCCGATCCGAGCCCTGGAAGTCTTCTTCTCCGGGACCTACCGGATCTCGTCCGACAGCGACCGCCGGGGAATCCGGCTCGACGGGCCCCGGCTCGAGCTCGATCGACCGCCCGACATTCCGCCGGAGGGAACGGCGCTCGGCTCGATCCAGGTTCCGGCGAACGGCCTTCCGATCGTGCTCGGCCCGGACCGCCCGGTCACCGGCGGCTACGCGAAGATCGCGACGGTCGTCGCCTCGGACTGGCCGCTCCTCGCTCAGGCTCTCCCGGGAACCTCGGTCCGCTTCCGCGCCGCTGGCGCGTTCCTCGCTTAACATCCGCCTGTCGTGAGCGTGGACCTGAACGCCGACGTCGGGGAAGGGATGGACGACGGAGCGCTGCTCCCCTACGTCACGTCGGCGAACGTCGCGTGCGGCGTGCACGCCGGCGATCCCACGACGATGGATCAGACCGTCGAGCTCGCGCTTTCCCGCGGGGTGCGCGTCGGGGCGCATCCGGGGTACCCGGACCGGGAGAACTTCGGCCGCGTGGCGATGGAGATGGCGTTCGACGAAATCGAGAACCTGGTCGTCTACCAGGTCGCCGCGCTCCAGGGGTTCGTGCGGTCGCGCGGCGCGCGGTTGACACACGTCAAGCCGCACGGCGCGCTGTATCACCGGGGCGCCGAGTTCCCCGACGTCGCGCGCGCGATCGCCGAGGGCGTGCGCCGCGTCGGGACCCACCTCGTCCTCGTCGGCGCGGCCGGCTCGATGCTGATCGGCGCGGGCCGCGAAGCCGGGTTGCCGGTCGCCGAGGAAGCGTTCGCGGATCGCCGTTACCGGGCGGACGGGACGCTCGTGCCGCGCGGTCAGACCGGAGCGTTGCTGACGGACCCCGATGAGGCCGCGGAGCAGGCCGTTCGCCTCGCGCGGGACGGAACCGCCGTCGCGGAGAACGGATCGTCGATCCCGGTGCGCGCGGACACAGTCTGTCTTCACGGCGACACTCCGGGCGCCGCGGAAATCGCGAAAAAGATTCACGAGCGATTCCGGACCGCCGGCATTCGGATCGCCCCGCTCGACGTCGCGCTCCTGACCCGGCGCGAGACCGGCGCCGCCTGATGTTTCCCCGCTCCGATCCGACGGGTGAGACGGACGCCGAAATCCTCGAAGACGCTCCGGATCCGGGCTGGAAGGATCGGATCGCCGCGGTCAAGCGGGCGGCGCGCGCGCTCGTCGCCACGCGAGCCGAAATCTTCCGCGAAGAGCTGGCGGAGAAAGGGTCCCGCCTCGGCAAGGCGGCCGTGGGATTTTCCGTGGCCGCCCTGTTCGCCGTGCTCGGCCTCCTGCTTGCGACCGCGCTCGTCGCCGCGATCCTCGCGAAACTCCTGGGCGGCCCGATTGCGGGCCTCCTCGCCGCGTTCGTGCTCTACGTCGCCGTGGCCGCGGCCGCGGGTTTCGCGGGAGCGAAGGCGCTCTCGCGCGCCCGCCTGTTCAACTTTCCAGCGACGCGCGCGGAGATTCAGCGCGACCTCGAGGCCGTCCGCGCACCGGGCCCCGGTGGAGACCAGGGCCCGGCCAGCGCCGACGCGCTGGCGGCCGAAAGGGCGAGCGCGACTCCGGAAGAAACCGACCGGGAGGAAAAGGTCGGCGCGGAATCGCCCGTCAGCGACCTCGAGGAACGCTTCCGGGCGGGCTCGGAATGACGGAAGCGCCGAAGCGCCCGACGGGGTCGAAACGGTCCGACCGGGTCGAGGGTCTGCGGCGGCGCGGCGAGTTCGAGCGCGACGTTCTCGCACGCGAGGTCTCCGGGCTGCGCGGCGAGATCGACCGGGTCGCCTCCCGCTGGAAGACGGCGGGCTTCATCGCGGGAGGGCTCGCCGCGGCGTGGACCGTCTTTCACAAGCTCTTCGGCAAGCGCTCGCTCTCCGCGAAGCTCGGCCGTGTTGCGTCGGCCGCGTCGCTCCTGTTCGGCCTGGGAAGAGCGGTCGGCCGCGCCCGAAAACCCTGGTAGAGCCCGCCGGTTCACGACCGTCCCTTCCCGGCGTCCATTTGACCTTCCGAGCGGACAGAGCGCGGGGCGCGCAGTTCGACAAGTCCTTTAGTTTCAGATTGATCCGCCTGGCACCTGCATTGCCCCTCCAGGAGGATGCCGCTGGAGGAGCGGCGGGAGGTTGTGATGCGAAAAGCAATTCGAATTGCGTTTGGAGGCGCTGTCCTCGCGGCGGCGCTGGCGTTCTTCGTTCCCTCTTCCGCGCAGGCGCAGGTCAGCTTCTACGGGAGATTTCCGGTGCCGCACGGCTCGATCTCGGTCGGCGTCGGCGATCCGTACTACGGCTACGGATACTACGGATATCGGGGGTTTCCGGTCGGTTCGTACGTTCCGTATGGCCACCGGGTGATCTACCGCCCGCGCCTGGGCTACGGCTTCTACAGCCCGGTGTTCGGCTGCCGGACGCATCGTCTCTATCACTCGCACTGGATCCCGGTTCGCCGGTATCGGACCCGTTACGTCGTTGTCGAGAGGCCGGTGGTGTACGGACGGGGCTTTTACGGCGACGGCTACTCCGGCAATCGGTATTACCGGGGTGGCCCGCCCTGTCAGCCGGACGGAGCGTACTGCGGAGACCCGTACTACGACTTCAACCGGTCGTACTGGGACCGCAGTTACTACCCCGACTATCGCTGAGCATTCGGACCGAGTGGCCGGGTACTCCTCCTTCCCGGCAAGCCGTCTCGATCTTCGAGGCGGCTTTTTTTGGGTCGCTCCAGACTCTAGAGGTCGCGCGGCAGGGTCTGGATGACGCGGTCCGCGATCGTGCGGTAACCGTCGCGATTCGGGTGGAAGCGGTCGGAGGCGAGGCGGTCCGGGCGGCCCTGAAAGAGGTCGAAAACCGGGACCGCGGCGACGTTCGGAAACGCGAGCGCGGTCTCGCCGATCAGGTTGCTCCAGGCGAGGACGAGAGACGCGCCGACGCGGACGTCCCGGCCGTCTCCCGAGAAAGGTTGATAGAGAGCGAGCACGCAGATCGGCGCGGACGGGTTCGCGGCCCGGAGCTCCGAAAGGATCGCGCGCAGATTCGCGGCGAGCCGGGCGCGGGCCGCCGAGACCGCGGACAACGCCTCGGCCGGCGCGCCCGCGCCGCCGAGCGAGTGCGACAGGTCGTTGCCCCCGATCGAAAGCAGGATCAGGCTGGCCGAGGACGCGAGCGAGCGGACGTTGGCGCTCCCGACGACCTCCCGGAGGTCGGAAGATTCCGCGCCCGCGACCGCCAGGTTCACGAGCTCGACGGGGCCGCGCCGCCGGAGAGAATCGGCGACGTCGGCCGCATAACCTCTTCCGGTCGGATCGCCCGTGCCGTGCGACAGCGAATCGCCGAGGACCAGAACGAGACGCTTCCCGGCGGGACGCAGGGATTCCTGCTTCGCCGCCGCCGGCGGCGGCTCGCCCAGCGTTGCGCCGGCGCCTCCGCGCAGAGCCAGCCAGAATCCGGCGGCGAAAACGAGACCGGCGATCGTCGCGATCGTGGCCGGGACGTGCCACAGCCAGAGACGCGAGGTCCGGGGCATGCCGGGATAATACGGCGATGAAAGTCGTGCTGTCGGCGCGGGCGCTCACGAAGCGGTTCGGAAAACGCGAGGTCGTCTCCGACGTGTCTTTTGATCTGGTCAAAGGCGAGGTGTTCGGGTTCCTCGGCCCCAACGGCGCGGGCAAGACAACGACGATCCGCATGCTCACGGGCCTGGCGCGTCCGGACCGCGGCGAGATCCGGATCGCGGGCTTCGATATCGCTCGCGACTTCTCGAAGGCGATGTCGCGGGTGGGCTGCATCGTCGAGTCCACCGACCTCTATCCGTATCTGACGGGGCGTGAAAACCTCCTCCACTTCGCACGGATGCTGCCGAACGGTGCGGAATCGCGGATCCCCGAGCTCGCCCGGCTCGTCGCGCTCGAATCGCGCCTGGACGAACGCGTGGCGACGTACTCGCTCGGGATGCGCCAGCGGCTCGGCCTCGCGCAGGCGCTGCTCGGGGCGCCGGACCTCCTGATCCTGGACGAGCCGGCGAACGGTCTCGATCCCGCGGGAATCCGCGAGATCCGTGAGCTCATCCGGCACCTCGCCTCCGACCGCGGGATCGCGGTGTTCGTTTCGAGCCACCTTCTCGCGGAAGTCGAGCAGATGTGCGATCGCGTCGCGATCATTCACCGCGGCCGAACGCTCGCGATGGGACCGGTGCGCGAGCTCCTCGCGAAGCGCGGCGCCGACCGGCTGATCTTCTTCGCGCGCCCGGTGGCGCGAGCGGCCGAGATCCTGAAGACGTTCGCACGGGACGGCGCGGCCCGTGTGGACGGAGACGAAAACGTGTCGGCCGAGGTGCCCCGCGAGGCCGTTCCCGAGGCGCTCGCGGCGCTCGGGTCGGCCGATGTGCGGGTCTTCGGCGTCGAACGCCAGTCCTCGACGCTCGAAGAGCTCTTCCTCGAGGTGACCGGCGGGGAGACCGTGTGAAATTCGCGCCGCTCGTCGAGAACGAGATCCTGAAGCTCCTGAAGCGTCGGCGGTTCCGGGTCGCGCTCTTGATCCTCGTCGCCCTGAACGGCCTGATCGTCTTCGCGCAGACGCAGGCGAAGGACCGCCGTCCCGGACGGGACTGGAGGATCGAGGCGCAGGAGCGCGTCGCGAGGATGCAGAACTGGGAGCGCTCGGGCCGACTTCCGAAGACGCAGCTCCGATGGGTCCGTTTCGAGATCGCGCGCGTGCAGTATCACCTCGACCGCAACGTCAACCCGGACGCGGTCTCGGGACCGCTCTTCGCGCGGGCCTTCGCCAACGCGTCGAGCTACCTCCTGTTGCCGCTTCTCGCGATTCTTTTCGCGGCGGACATCGTCTCGTCCGAGTTCGCGCAGGGCACCATCAAGCTGCTCCTGACCCGGCCGGTCGGCCGCGCGCGGGTGCTCTCGTCGAAGTTCGCCGCGCTCGTCGCGGCGATCACGTTGACCGTGGCGCTCGGAGGTCTCGTCGCTTATCTCTTCGGAGGGCTCGCCTTCGGCTACCGGGGTTGGGGCGCCCCGGTTCTCGCGGGATTTCGCCTGTCCGGCGAGACCTTCGACGCGGCCGGGGTCCGCTCCCTGCCGCTCTGGGAAGACGCACTGCTGGCGTTCGGGCTCGCGTGGTTCGCGGCGCTCACCGTGGGCGCGATCGCGTTCCTGACGTCGGTCGTGCTGCGCTCGACCGCCGCCGCGATGGGGACGATGCTCGCGGCGCTGATCGCGGGAACGATCCTCCCGCGTGTCGCGCCGTCCTGGGAGGCGCAGCGCTATCTCTTCGTGACGAACCTTCCGCTGCCCGACTACTACTCGGGGTCGCCACCCCCGATCACGGGCATGACCCTGCCGTTCTCGGTCGTGGTCCTGACGATCTGGGCGGTGGCGGCGGCGGGCGTCGCCTATGCCGTTTTTCTCCGGAGGGACGTGCTCGCCTAGCTTCGGCTACCGTCCCCGGGCAACCGGCTCCCGCGCGCCTTGGCAGCTCTGGAGCGCCTGGAAGAGAAGCCCCACGTTGACCGGCTTCTGCAGGATCGCGGTGACGCCGGCGCGCTCGATCCTCCGGGTGTCTTCGTCGGCGGTCACCCCCGTGAGCGCGAGGACCGGAAAGGGCAATCGACCTTCGCGTTTGACGAGCAGCTGAAGCCACTCGGCGCCGTCTCCGTCCGGCAGCGTGATGTCGAGGACGAGGACGTCCGGCGTCCGCCGCTCGATCGCCTCTTCGGCCTCCGCGAGGGCGGCCGCTTCCGCGACTTCGTAGCCTTCCGACTCGAGGAGACTCTTCAGCCCGTAGCGCGAGAATGGGTCGTCCTCGACGACCAGGACCCGCCGCCCCTTCCCGCTCGCGGCGACCGCCGGCGCGGCGGCCGCGATCCCCTCGGCGAGCAGCTCGCGGAGCTGCGGCAGGGTGAAGGACACGCGGGTTCCCTCCCCCTCGCGGCTGTCGAAGAGGAGATCGCCGCCCATGAGCTCGACCAGCTGCTTGGAGATGGTCAACCCGAGACCGCTCCCGCGCGAAGCCTCGGTGTCTCCCGTGCGGATCTGCCGGAACGGCTCGAACACCTTCGCCGCGAGGTGGGCGGGCACGCCGTTGCCCGTGTCCTCGACCTCGAACGTGATGCTGTCCTGCCACGGCGCCGCCCGCAGCACGACGCGCCCGGTTTGCGTGTACTTGACGGCGTTCGAGAGAAGGTTGATGAGAACCCGAATAACCTTTTCCCGGTCGAGCACGGCGGTCTCCGGCAGATCGGAGGCGATCTCCGTGTCGAGCGCCAGGCCCTTCGCGCGAGCCTGCGGCTCGAGTAAGTCCGACGTCTCGGCGAGGAGCGGCCGGAGAGGCGCCTGCTGCGGGTGGAGGTCCCGCTGTCCCGCCTCGAGCTTCGCGAGGTCGAGGATGTTGTTGATCATCCGGAGGAGCGTTTCGGCGCTCTCTCGGATGACGTGGATGTCGTGCAGCCGGCGCTCTTCGTCGGTCGGTGTGTGCCCCTCCCGCTCGATCAGGTGGGAGAGCAGGATGATCGTGTTCAGCGGTGTGCGGAGCTCGTGCGAAACCGTGGAAAGGAAGTCCGACTTCAGCCGATCGAGCTCGACGAGCTTCTCGTACGCTTCGGAACGCTCGCGGGCCGCCCGTCCCTGGGACCGGATCGCCCGGCCGACGCGGATCAAGGATCGGGCGCGCGCCTCGAGCTCCGTCGGGTCCAGCGGTTTGGCGATGAAGTCGTCCGCGCCCGCCGCAAAACCTTTCTCGCGGTCGATCTCTCCGGCGGTCACGAGCAGCACCGGCAGATATTCGCCGGAGCGGGACACGAGCTCCGCCGCGAGGTCGTACCCGGACTCCTCTCCGAGCATCACGTCCACGATCGCAAGGTCGAACGGCCGGTCGTCCTGCGCGACCGATGAAGCTTCCTCGAGCGTCCCCGCGACGACGACCTCGTGCCCTTCGCTCTCGAGGTCGGCGCGGATGATCCGCGCGACTTCGTCGTGATCGTCCACGACCAGGATCCGACCCGGCTCCGTCACGGTCGGCTTCGTTTCCGCCGGCGGCGAATCTCCGGAAGCCGTCGGAACGGGCTCTTCCGATGCGGACCGCAGGTAGGAACGAACGAGCGGCTCGAACGTCTCGCCGTCGATCGGCTTGGGGATGAAACCGTCGCACCCCGCGGCGAGGGCGCGTTCGCGGTCGCCGTGCATGGCGTGCGCGGTGACGGCGACTACCGGGATCCCGGCGGTGCCCGGGTCCTTCTTGATCTCCTTCGTCGCCTCCCATCCGGAGAGGACCGGCAGCGACAGGTCCATGAGAACGAGATCGGGCCGCTCCCGCCGCGCGGCGTCGACGCCAGCGCGGCCGTCCCCCGCCGTCGTGACCTCGTGACCGCCCGCCTCGAGCAGCATCCGCACGAGAACGCGGATGTCCGGGGAGTCTTCGACGACGAGGATGCGCGCCATTCGCTAGCCCGAACCCGTCACGCGATCTTCTCTTCCTCGACCGCGCGCAGGACCTCCGCGACCAGGCGCGACGGGTCGGTGGCCTTCTGGATGACGTGCTGCGC
Source organism: Acidobacteriota bacterium (assembly GCA_003222385.1). Classification (GTDB taxonomy): domain Bacteria; phylum Acidobacteriota; class Thermoanaerobaculia; order UBA5066; family Gp7-AA6; genus Gp7-AA6. Next base: position 34,156 of record QHVV01000110.1, on the reverse strand, counting down.
CGCCCCGGTCAGGACCTCCCGGTCCTTGGAAGTGAGATCCTTTGCGGTGACGATGACGACCGGGATTTCGCGCAGGGCGGAATCCTCGCGCATCCGGCACAGGACTTCGAACCCGTCCGGCGGCTTCATCATCAGGTCGAGCAGCACGGCGCTCGGCGGCTCCCGCCCCATCGCCTCGAGCGCTTCGGACCCTCCCGCCGCGCTCTGCACGCGATAGCCCGCGCTCACGAGCTCCTGCGTCAGGAGCTGCCGGACGTCGGCGTCGTCGTCCACGATCAGGAGATGCCCGCGCGACGCGAGGACGCCCGCGCGCGACAGACTGTCGAGAAGGGTCGAGATCTCGACCGGCTTGACGAGATAATCGAACGCCCCGAGCGACAACCCGAAAGCGCGGTTCTCCACCACGGAGAGAATGATGACCGGGATATTGCGGGTTTCCGGGCGCTCTTTCAGCCTTCGCAAAGTTTCCCATCCGTCGAGGCCGGGCATCAGGACGTCGAGCAGGATCGCGTCGGGCTTCTCGGCGGCCGCGATCTCCAGCGCCGAACGGCCGTCGCGCGCTTCCAGGGTCCGAATTCCGAGCGGCGCGAGCTCTCCGGCAAAGAGCCGGCGGACCCCTTCGTCGTCGTCCACGATCAGGACCGTGCGTCCCGGCTCCCCCGCGGGAACGGGCCATGCCTCGGTCTCGACCGCCGCCGCCGGGACTCGGGGCTCTTCGGGCAGCTCGCGCGGCAGAATCACCGTGAAGCGCGAGCCCTGAGCGGCGGCGCTCTCGACCGAGACGGTCCCTCCCAGCATTCCGGCGAGCTTCTTGACGATCGCGAGGCCGAGCCCCGTGCCTCCGCGCCCCCGGTGCTCGATCCCTTCCCCCTGCCGGAACTCGTCGAAGATCGCAGCCTGTTCGTCCTCCGGGATCCCGATGCCGGTGTCCGACACGACGATCGCCCATCGGTCTTTCTCGCGCGGCTCGAACCGGACGGTGATCGAGCCTCTCTCCGTGAACTTGAGCGCGTTTCCAACGAGGTTCGCCACGATCTGCAGCACCCTCGCGGGGTCGCTGTCGACGAAGTCGAGCCCCGGCGCGACTTCGGCCCGAAGCTTGAGCCCCTTGCTGCGCGCGGGCTCCGCGTAGTCGGTCTCGATCTGTCGGGCGAGCGCAGCGAGAAAGACGGTCTGACGGTCGATCTCGGCCTTGCCCGCCTCGATCTTGGAGATGTCGAGGACGTCGTTGATGAGCCCGAGCAGCAGCTTGGCGTTGCGCTGAACCCGCTCCAGGCTCTCGCGCTGCTGGCTGTTCAGGTTCCCCTGGCCGCCTTTCAAGAGCGCCCCGGTGAAGCCGAGGATCACCGTCATGGGCGTTCGAAGCTCGTGCGAGACGGAGGCGAGGAAGCGATCCTTCAACGCCGACGCTCTCTGAAGCTCCTGGTTGGCTCGCGCGATCCGGCTGCGTTGATCTTCGAGCAGCTCGTTCTGCTCCGCCAGACGGCGGGTCTGTTCGGCGACCCGTTCGTTCGCCGCGGCGTTCGCGACCGCGACGGCGAGGCTCGGCGCGATTGCCGAGATCACGTTGCGGGCGTTCGTCGTGAAGGGCTGTGCCGCTCCGAGAGCGAGAACGCCTACGACGTGGTCGAAGTAGACGAGGGGGACGTGCACGCTCTCGCGCGGCAGGATGCGGCCGTCGAAGACGTTGATCGTCGGAGTTCGAGGGCCCACCGAGAGAAAGATCGACCTCTTCTCGATCGCCGACCGGCGCGCCTCCTCTCTTCCGACCCCGTCGTCGGATCCGGGGCTTCCTCCGACCGACTCCGCCGGCGCGAAGGAACCGTCCGGGTCGGGCAGGTAGAGGACGGCCGACGCCGCCCCGGAAACATCGAGGACCGTTTCCAGCACTCTCGAGCCGAAGCCCTCCAGGTCGTTGATCGTGGCGGCCGCCGCCAGGACCGCGTTGACCGAAGCCTGGATGTCGCGCTCCTCGAGCGCCCGCCCGCGGTCCTCGTAGGCGGCCGCCGCGCGATTGAACTGCCGGCCGAGCTCGCCGATCTCGTCGCCGGACGCTTCGAAGAGCCGGGGCGGCGGCCGATCGGATGCCAGATCCGAGAGAGCTCCGGCGGCGGACACCGCGGGCGAAAGGATGCGGCGGTCCACGTCGGAGAGCAGCCAGAGAAATCCGGAGAGGATCAGTCCCCCAAGAATCACGAGGGCGGCGGTCGCGGAATCGCGGGCGCCGGACAGGCGGCCCTCGGCAATCGCCTCGCTGCGTCCGAACCGATTCTCCAGCTCGAGAAGGATGTCGCGCAGCGAAGCAGCGGCGGGCTCGACGACGTTGTCCCGCTGCTCGCGCGCCGCCGAGGGATTTCCCGGCACCCACAGTCCGATCGCGCGGTCGGCCGCCTTCGAGTAGAGCTCTTCGGCCGCCTCTGCGTGTTCGAGCGAGCCGCGGGAACTCTCCGAGAGGATCCGGCGGCGAATCGCTCCGAGCGAAGCGCGCAACGTCGTGCGGCCGCTGTGGTGTCGCGAGAGGTCGTAGCCCTGGCCCGTCTGTGTATAGCGGTCGAGCGAGTCTTCCGCTTCCGCGATCGCGGTCTTCGCGTCGCTGACCCGCTCGCGCAGATCGGTCGTCCGCTGAATGTCCCGCGTGACGTCGTAAAGCGTCAGCACCTGATTGACCGTGTAATACAGCCACGCCGCGATAATGCCGAGCCCCACGAACGCGGACACTTTGAGCCGCGTCTTGAGAGACGAACGCGCTCCCGGGGGCGGCCGGAGCTCGACCGGCGAGTCTTCGACGTGGACGGCTTTTGACATACGATGATCCCGTAGGATCTGGGTGTTTGTAGCACAAAGGATGCCGAGTTGACGCCGGACGCGGAGAGCCGTGAAGACTCTTTTCGCCGCCAGTTCCTGCGCACGTTCTTTCACGATCTCGCGACCCCTCTTTCGGCGGTCTCGCTCCACCTCGAAGGGGCCAGCCGCCGGTTCGCGCGTGGCGAGGATCCTTCGGAGTCGATCGAGATCGCGAAGACCGAGCTCGCACGGGCTTTCGAGCTCTTCGAAAGAGGAAGAGAGCTCCTGCTCGCTTCTCCCGGCGCCGTCGAAAGCTTTTCCTTCGACGAGTGGATCGAGGCCGTTCTGCGTCCCTATGCCGGCGACGGACTGGCGGTCTCGGGACGGACCGAAGGTCGGGTCTCGGGCGACAAAGAAAGACTCTCAGAAGCGCTGTCGGCACTCGTCGTGAACGCGATCGAATCGTCCGCATCGCCGACTGTTTCCGTTTTTCTGGAGAGGTCCGGCGAGCGTCTCTGCGCGCGCATCGAGAATCGGGGCAATCTTCCCGCGGAGGATCCGGAGAAATTGTTCGCGCCGCGCTCGACCGCAGCCGGAAAGAATTGGGGAATGGGACTCGCCCGGGCGAGGTTGTACGCGGCCGGCGCCGGTGGTGTCGTTCGGCTCGGTCAGCAAGGAGATCGAGTATCCGCAGTTCTCGAGCTTCCGGAGGAGTCGGCTTGAAGGTTCTCATCGTCGAGGACGATCTGGCGACCCGGAAAGGACTCGAGGAATCCGTCAAGGACCTGGGGGGAGAGGCGCGTTCAGTCGGCACCGTGAAGGAGGCGAGCCGCGCCATCGAGGAGTTCGATCCGCGCCTCCTGATCGTCGACATCCACCTTCCCGACGGCGACGGAATCGAAGTCCTTCGCGCGGCGCGGGAGACCGACACGGATCGCGAGGGGATTGTCATCACCGGCCAGGGCTCGATCGACAACGCCATCGAGGCGCTCCGCGCCGGAGCGGTTGACTATCTGCTGAAGCCTCTCCGGCCCGCTCAGCTCGAGGTCGTTTTCAACCGTCTGGCGGACCGGCGCCGGCTCGAGTCGGAAGTCGAGACTCTCCGCGCCGAGTTGCAGGAAACGGGACGGCTGGGCGACCTGGTAGGGCGCTCCCCGGTCATGACCGAGATCTTCGAAATCATCCGCCGCGTCGCCAAGTCGAACGCACCCGTCCTCATCACTGGCGCCTCCGGCAGCGGCAAGGAAGTCGCCGCCCGCACGATCCATCGCCTGTCGCGGCGCGCCGCGAAGCCCTTCGTGGCGTTCAACTGCGGCGCCATCTCCCCAACCTTGATCGAGAGCGAGCTCTTCGGGCACGAGCGCGGCTCCTTCACCGGCGCCGACAAACGCCGCGTCGGTTATTTCGAGGAGGCCGCCGGGGGAACGCTCTTCCTGGATGAAATCACCGAGATGGGATCCGAGCTGCAGGTCAAGCTGCTGCGCGTCCTCGAGGACCGGACGCTGCGCCGCGTCGGCGGGTCACAGGAGCTCAAAGTCGACGTACGGTTGGTCTCCGCCACCAACCGCGATCCGCACGACGCCATTCGGCACAAAAAGTTGCGCGAAGATCTCTTCTACCGTCTGAACGTCTTCCCGCTCGCGCTCCCGCCTCTCTCAGACCGCCGGGACGACATCCCGCTTCTGTCGGAGCACTTCCGAAAGATGATCGAAGACCAGGAGCACGCTGGCGTCACGGCATGGGATCCGAAAGCTCTCGAGCTGCTCCAGGCCCACGACTGGCCGGGCAACGTCCGCGAGCTGCGCAACGTCGTCCACCGCGCTTGTGTCATGACCGAGGGGAAGGTGATCCGGCCCGAAGTCGTTCTGGCGCTGCTTCCGCGGGCGCCCAGGGGTTCTTCCGCGAAGAAGAAAGTCGCATTGAAGCAGAAGACCGCCGTGGCCGCTCGTAAGAAATAGTATTCGTGTGATCGACAGGATGCGTTTGTTGTACACTCCGTCGCCTTGCAATCGAAACGGTTCATAGAACGCTGACGATGAATGTTGGAAGGACGAGAATGACACCCGAAGAGTCGCACTATGTATTGCAGTCGCTCATGTCTCAGGGAAGGATCCGGCAGAACCAGGTCCGGGCGGTACTGAACGGCCGAACGAAGGAAATCGCGAGCCTCCGGGAACGGCTCGCGGCGCTCGAAGGGATTCGCGCCGGCCGCTCGCGCCGGGCCGGCCGGACCTCCAAGAAGAGCGCCGGCGGCGTTCGTCGCCGCCGGGTCGCCATTTCGCCGAAGGTCCGGGCTCTTCGAAGGCTCCAGGGAAAATACATGGGCTACGTCCGGAGACTGAAGCCGGCGGAGAAAGCCCGCGTCCGTGCGACTCGCGAAAAAGAGGGAATGCAGGCTGCGATCCGACTTGCAGCCTCGCTCGCCAGGAAGTAGGGTCGGGCTCTCGGAAAAAGGGTCCGGGATCCTGGGGAATATCCTGGCGTCAGTTTCGCTAGAGAGGGAGGGGTCGAGGGCTACCGACCTCGCCCCGAAAATCGCACATGCCTGACCGAAAGACCGACCCACCCGTCGTCTCCGACCGTCCTTCGCGTGGAAGCGACTCCGGTAAGCCGCCCAAGCGTCCGAAGGCGGCGGAGTACGAGCTCAAAGTGCGCTGGGAGACGGCGCGGCAGGTCCTCGAGGTCACGCCGACCGGCGTGAGATTCGATTTCAATACGCCCCTCAAGGTCGGCACGCGGTATCCCGTCAGTCTGAAAGCCCCTGGAGTCTCCTTCTCGACCACTCTCGAGGTGACCCGGTGCCAGTTGACCGTCGACTCGGCGACCGGCCGATTCTTCCGCGTGACGGGGAAGTTCTTCCCCTACGTCGAGTGAGGGTCGACGCTGAATCACTGATTTCGTGCCACCGTTGAATTCCGGGCTGACCCCAATTCAGCTCTTCAGCGTTGACCCCGATCCGACGAACCGGTACGCCACGTTCCATCCGGAAACGCGCACTTCCCGGTCGTTCGCGAGTCCGTTCTTGCCGAAACCCTTGACGAGGTCGGAGAGCTCCAGCCGGTGAACGGCGGGCGTCTTCGGCCCGCGGACTTTCTTCATCGCGGTCACGACCCACAACACTCCTCCCGGCTCCAGCCCCCCGACCGCGCTTTCGAAGATCGAGCGTGATCCGGAGCGGTCCTCCCTCCAGACCAGGATCGCATCGAACTTCTCTTTGACCGAGCGGATCGCATCGCCGCTCGTCTCGCGCGTCGTCTTGTCTCTCGCGCGTGCGTTTTCGACGAGCGCCGCCAGTTCCCTCGGGGAGTCGATCAGCAGGACGCGTTCGGGCAGGAGAAGCTCCAGCCGGGCGACGAGATCGGCGGGATTCTTGAGCGATCCGGCGGCGGGCGGCGCGGGACTTCGGGCTTTGGACTTCTGGCTCAAGGAATTGGCACGAGCTTCGCTGTAACGTCTCCGGGCTGCCTTCGGTGGCTCGACCGAAAAGGAGGAGAAGACATCATGCTTTGGACCATTTTCATCATCCTGCTGGTTCTCTGGCTCCTGGGGTTGATCTCGGGCTACACCCTCGGCGGCTTCATCCACATCCTGCTGGTCATCGCAGTCGTCGTTCTCATCATCCGGTTGATTCAGGGGCGACCCGTCGTCTGAGCGCCGCCGAGAGCGGCTTCTCCGACGAGCCCCGGGAGACCGGGGCTTTTTCACGCCCCGGGCAATGGAGGAGAACGGACGTCAGCCGGTCCCTCGGCGGGACGCGCGAACGAACGCCCACGCGAGATAGCTCACGAAGACCGCGCCGATGATGATGACCAGGAAGCTCAAGGAAGGCATGTATCGGCTCGCGATCACGTAGAGCAGGACGAAGATCGTCACGAACACGGCGACCCCGAGCCCCGCGACGAAGAGAAGCGCGGGCTTCGGTTTTTTCTTCGCTTCCCAGGGCAGGACCTTCATCACCTCGAGCTGTCTCGCCGCATCGATCGGAATCGCCGGGCGCTCGATCCACTTCAGCGCTTCCGGGGCCTCGTATCCCTCTTTCAGGTCGGGCGGAAAGCTTTCTCCGCAGTAGACGCAGTGAGCGAGCCGCCACGCGGCGACGGGCCGGCGACAGCGCGGGCATCGGGGTCCTGGGGTTGCGGAGCTCATGAGCAATGAACCTCACGATTATACGGGCGGCCTCCGACGTTAGACTCGCGGGGTGCGGACACCGGACGAGAAGATTCCCGTCGGGGTTCTCGGAGCGACCGGCACGGTCGGCCAGAGATTCATCGAGAGGCTCGCCGCGCACCCGTGGTTCGAGATCACCGCGCTCGCCGCCTCCGAACGCTCGGCGGGACGGCCCTACGGGGAGGCCTCGCGATGGAGGCTCTCCTCGCCGCTTCCGGCCGTCGTCGCGTCCCTCAACGTTTCGGCGGTGACCGACGATCTCCCCTGCCGCGCGGTCTTCTCGGCGCTCGACTCGGCAACGGCCCGCGAGGTCGAGCCGCTCTTCGCGCGGCGCGGGGTCTTCGTATTTTCCAACGCGTCTGCGCACCGGATGGACGAGGACGTGCCGTTGCTCATTCCCGAGATCAACCCGGATTCGCTCTGCCTGCTGGAGCGCCAGCGGGTCCGGCGCGGTTGGACGGGGGCGCTCGTGACGAACGCCAACTGCTCCGCGATGTTCCTGACGATGGCCCTCGCACCGCTCGACCGCGCGTTCGGAGTCGAAAGGGCTTTCGTCTCGACGATGCAAGCCGTATCCGGCGCGGGATATCCGGGCGTGGCGTCGCTCGACATCCTGGGCAACGTCGTCCCGGACATTCCGGAAGAGGCCGAAAAGATCGAAAGAGAGGTCGCGAAGATCCTGGGCGGCGCGCGGGACGGGTCGGGCGGCCCCGCTCCCATCGTGCTTTCCGCGATGACGTACCGGGTTCCGGTCGAGGACGGCCACACGGAATCCGTTTCGGTGGGTCTCGCCCGGAAGGCGTCGGCGAGCGAGGTCGAAGAGGCGTGGGAAAGCTTCCGGGGCCGCGCCGACGTCTCCGAGCTTCCGACCGCTCCTTCGCAGCCGCTCGTCTACCTTCGCGAGAAGAGCCGGCCCCAGCCCCGGCGCGACGTCGACGTCTCCGAAGGGATGTGCACGGTCGTCGGGGGTTTGAAGCCGTGCCGGCTCCTGGACTGGAAGTTCACCGCGCTCGGTCACAACACCGTCCGCGGAGCCGCGGGCGCCTCGATCCTGAACGCGGAATTCGCGGCGGCGAAGGGGCTGCTCTCCTGAACGTCGCGCGAGGACTTCCGGTCTGATCGTCCAGAAGTTCGGCGGCACGTCGCTCGAGGACGCGCCCGCGCTCGAACGGGCCTGCGCGATCGTCGCGGAAGCCCGGCAGGATTGCCCGGTCGTCGTGGTCTCGGCGATCGGGGACACGACCGACCGGCTGATCGAAGCGCTCGAGGCGGCCGCGGCGGGAGAAGAAGCGCGAGCCCTGTCCGGCCTCTCACGCCTCCAGCGCGACACGGAGCGCGTGCTGCGCGAGTTCTTCGCGGGCGGCTCTGCCGCGGTGGAGGCGGAGCTCGTTCCTTTCTTCGACGAGCTCGCGCGAATGGCGCGCGCGGTGGCTGTGCTCCACTCCGTCCCGGCGGCGGGTCGCGATCACTTTCTCGCCCACGGCGAGATGGCGGCGGGCATCGTCGTCGCGAGAGCGCTCGCGGCGCGATCTCTCCCCGCGGTCGGGCTCGACTCCCGCGAGATCGTCGCCACGGACGATCGCTTCGGGCGCGCGCAGCCCGACCTGCAGGAGACGGAGAAGCGCGTGCGTCAGAGAATCGCCCCCCTCTGCGAGCGGGGGGAGATTCCGGTGGCCGCGGGATACATCGGATCGAGCCACGCGGGGGCGACGACGACCCTCGGACGCGGCGGCTCCGACTACACCGCGGCGCTCCTCGGAGCGGCGCTTGAAGCAACCGCCGTGCAGATCTGGACGGACGTGGACGGGATGATGACCGCCGATCCGCGCGTCGTCCCGGGCGCCCGGCCGATCCCGACGATCTCCTTCGACGAGGCCTCCGAGCTCGCCTACTTCGGGGCCCGGGTTCTGCACCCCCTGACGCTCGCGCCGGCGATCGAGAAGGGGATTCCGGTCCGGGTGAAGAACTCGCGCCGGCCCGATTTTCCGGGCACCGAGATCCTCGCGTCCGCCGAGTCGGGCGAGGACCCCGTGCGCTCCATTGCGTTCAAGAAGGGGATCGCCACGGTCGACGTCGTCACCAGCCGGATGCTGATGGCTTCCGGGTTCCTGCGGACGCTCTTCGACGTCTTTGCTCGCTGGGACACGGCGGTCGACATGGTCTCGACCTCCGAGATTTCGGTCTCGGTGACGATGGATGACCTGTCGCGGCTCCCCGAGATCCGACGCGACCTCGAGCGGCTCGCCCAGGTCGACGTCGCTCGCGATCGCGCGATCGTGTGCCTGGTCGGCCAGGACCTCAAGTTCACGCCGGGGCTCGCGGCGCGCATGTTTCGGACGATCGAGGACGTCAACGTGCTCATGATTTCCCAGGGCGCCTCCCGCCGGAACGTGTCGTTCGTGGTGGAGGAGCGCGAGGTGGAACCAGTCGTCCGGAGGTTGCACGCCGAGTTCTTCGAATAGAATCCGCCGGTCAGCGGGGATGCGGCATGCGTTTCGGCATCGTCGGGGCCGGAAAGATGGGCGGCGAGATCGAAGCGATGGCCTCCCGGCGCGGCCACGACGTCGTGTGGAAGCTCGGTTCGCGGGAGAACACAGGCGGCGCCGGTCTCACGCGCGAGCGGCTCTCGGACGCGGACGTCGTCTTCGAGTTCACGAATCCAGCCGCCGCCGCGCAGAACCTGAGCGCCCTCGCGCGCGCGGGCGCGACCGTCGTCTGCGGCACGACCGGGTGGGATGGAGAGCTCCCGCGGATCGTCGAGGAATTCCGGTCGGGAGGAGGAGCTCTCGTTCACGCCGCAAACTTCTCGGTCGGGGTGAGGCAGTTCTTCGAGCTCGCGAAGCTCGGCGCACAACTCTACCCGCCCGCGGGATACGCCGCCTATCTGGTCGAGGAGCACCACGCCGAAAAGCGCGACGCGCCCTCCGGCACGGCGCGCCGGATCGCCGCGATCGTCGAGTCGGAATCAGGAACGGCGCCTTCGATCGCGAGCGTGCGGGCGGGAACCGTGCCCGGCCTTCACCGCCTGGTCTTCGAGTCGCCGGAGGACGAGGTGGAGCTCGTGCACCGCGCGCGCGGGAGAGCCGGATTCGCCCGGGGCGCGGTGTGGGCCGCCGAGCGCATCGCGGGTCAGCGGGGAGTCTTCGAGTTCGGTCAATTGCTCGGCGAGGCGCGGGGACAGAGTTAGGGGACAGACTTGGGGACAGACTTAAGTCTGTCCCCACAGGAGGAACCGTGTATCGCGTGGACTGGAAGGGCTGCGGAACCGCGCTCGTGACTCCTTTCGACGAAAAGGGTCGGATCGATTTTCGCGCCCTGACGGCGCTCGTCGAGTGGCAGATCGATCAGGGGATCGACTTCCTCGTGCCGTGCGGGACGACCGGAGAGTCCGCGACGCTCTCGGGCGAGGAAAGGAAAGGCGTCACGGCGGCGGTCGTGAAGGCCGCGGCGGGCCGCGTGCCGGTCATCGCGGGAGCGGGAGGCAATCACACCGCGAAGGCGGTCTTCTGGGCCCGCGACGCGGTCGATGCCGGGGCCGACGGCATCCTCTCGGTCTCGCCGATGTACAACCGGCCTTCGCCCGACGGCCTCGTACGGCACTTCTCGGCGATCGCGGAAGCGGCGGACGTCCCCGTCATCGTCTACAACGTTCCGACGCGGACCGGAACCGACATGGACGTCGAGACGATCCTGCGGCTCGCGGAGATTCCCCGGGTCGTCGGTTTGAAGGAGGCGTCTCCGAACTTCGGCAAGATCGCGCGTCTGATGACGGCGCTTCCCGAGGATTTCGTGGTCCTTTCGGGAGAGGACTCGACCGCGCTCGCTCTGATCGCGCTCGGAGGGCGCGGTCTCATCTCGGTCGCTTCGAACGAAATCCCGAGCGAGATGAGCTCGCTCGTCGGAGCGGCGCTCGAGGGGCGATGGGACGAGGCGCGAAAGCTTCAGCGAAAGTACCTGCCGCTCATGGAGATGAACTTCTGGGAATCGAGCCCGGGACCCGCCAAGTGCGCGCTCTCGGCCATGGGTCGCTGCGGCGACACGTTGCGGCTCCCGCTCGTGCGGGTCCGCGACGAGACGCGGCGCCGCGTCGAGAAGCTCCTGGGCGGTCTGAAGCTCCTTCCGAAGAAGGCCGCCTCCGCGCGCTCGAGCGCGGGTCCGGCTTGACGCGGGTCGCAACGGCGCTCGCCTCCGCGATCGAGAAGGCCGCGGCCGACCCCGATGCCTTGCCGCCGGCCGAGACCCGACGGCTCTTCGCGGAGCTCCGCGCGGGGCTGAACGAAGGCTCGATCCGGGCGGCCGAGAAGGAGGGGGATCGCTGGGTCGTCCGGGCCTGGGTCAAGAAAGGAATTCTTCTCGGCTTTCGCGTCGGACTGGTGTGCGAGCCGATCTCCTCCGGATTTCCTTTCTTCGACCGGGACACGTTTCCATTGAAGCAGCTCACGATCGAGTCGGGCTTGCGGGTCGTGCCGGGCGGCACCTCGATCCGCGACGGCTGTTACATCGGGCCGGGAGTCACGATCATGCCGCCGTCGTACGTGAACGTCGGCGCATGGATCGGGGAAGGAACTCTCCTCGATTCGCACGTCCTCGTCGGTTCGTGCGCGCAGATCGGCCGCCGCGTTCACGTCTCGGAGGGGGCGCAGATCGGCGGAGTTCTCGAGCCAGTGGGAGAGCTGCCCGTCATCATCGAGGACGAAGTCCTGATCGGCGGTAACACCGGAATCTATGAAGGCGCCGTCGTCCGCGAGCGCGCGGTCATCGCTGCCGGAACGGTCCTGACCGGGGGCACGCCGGTTTACGACGTGGTGCGGGGAAACGAGTACCGCCGGGGGCCCGGTCAGCCGCTGGAGATTCCGGCCGGCGCGGTCGTGGTGCCCGGCGCGCGGGCGATCCGCGAGGGAAAGGGAAGGGAGTGGGGTCTCTCGCTCCAGACGCCCGTGATCGTGAAGTATCGCGACGCGAAGACCGATCGATCGGCGAGCCTGGAGGACCTTCTGCGTTAGCGTTACGATCCTTCCATGGCCTGGGACACCGAAGACATCCGCAAGGGGCGCGAAGACGACTGGTTCCACCGGAACGAAGCGCAGATGATGGAGGCGGCGCGCCAGAGACGCGAGGCCGCGGAAAGCGCGAAGAAAACCGAGGCGTCCGAAGAGCTCCGCAAGGCCCACTGGCGCAAGTGCCCGAAGTGCGGCCACGACATGGAGGTCGAGACGATCTCCGGCATCGAGGTCGAGCGGTGCACTTCCTGCGAAGGCATCTTTTTCGATCGCGGCGAGCTCGAGCAGCTGCTCGTCAAGCACCAGGACCGGAAGGGATTCTTCCGGAGGCTCCTGGGCTACCCGGACAGCCGGTAGCCGCCGTCTTTCTCCGTCCGATCTTCCGGCCGCGGACCTCTCCGCACGCTTCGTAAGCGGAATCGAGATACGCGGCGACGCGGGGGGCGCGCTCGCGGTTCGAAACCCCGTCGAACGAATCCCGGCCGGTTCCGCTCGCGAGGAGGACGAGCGGGGGACGCTCGCGCTCGAGACGGGCGATGACCTCGTCCTGATCGCGCGTCGACTCGTAGAACGCGACGCTCGCGAAGCGAACCGGCATCCGGCGGTTCAGTAGGAAATAGAGGCCCGGCTCGTTGCCGAAGTCGAAGAAGGTTTCGTCCGGCCGGAGGCGGGCGTCGAAATATCGGCGGAGGTCTTCGATCTCTTCGGCCTGCCCGCGGGGAAGCATCGCTCTCCCGGTTCGGGGAAGAGCGACCCCGTCTTCCCGGCGGCGGTCGCGGTCCCGCGCCGCGCTGGCCACCGCACGGAGCTCGAGAGAGAACGTTTCGAGCGGACGGAGCGGCGCCAGCAGAACGAGCGCCGCCCCGGTCAGCACGACGCGGCCGTTCCCGGCACGCGACGCCCGGTAGACGAGCCAGGCTGCGGGAAGCCCGGCGAAGACTCCGTAGAGCGCGAGGTGGCCGGCGTCCGCGCGGCCCAGCACGCCGCGAACCGCGGCCACCGCGATCGCGACGGAAATCCATGCGCGGCGGTCGACGCCGTCGAACCTTCCGACCGCGGCCCGCAGCAGGAGTGCCGCGGCCGCGCCCGCAAGCAGCAGCAGGAGGAAGAAGGACGGCATCGAAGGCGCCGCCAGGATCTCGAGCAGGACCCGGCGCGGGTCCGGATCCCGCAGGATCTTTTCCGCTGAGCCTGCCGGAAGCCCCCAGACGTCGCCGACCGTGCGCGGGATCTCGACGAAGGAAACTCGCAGGAACCGACCGAGCGAGTGGGTCCGCGCAAGACGCCCGAGAAATGGAAGCGACGCGGCGAGCGCTCCGCCGAAATATGCGAGCGCGTCCCGCGCGCCCGAGCCCGGCCGGCGAAGGCCCGAAGCGAGAAAAGGGGAGGTGACCACGCCGAAAAGACCTCCGGCGAGAACGACGAGACCGAGGTCGAGACTGTAGAAGAGCTCGCACGCCCCGAGCGCCCCTGCCCCGGCGAACCAGCCTCTCCGGCTGGAGCGCGTCCCCTCGAGCAGCGCGAAGAGAGCCGCGAACGCGAGTATCTGGCGCTCGCTCACAAAAGGACAGAGACCGAACGCCGCGAGAAAGGCCAGGCCGCGCCAGATCATTCGATCGAACAGCGCGCCGGCGGCCGCCGCCAGAGCGACGACGGCGAGCGCCGTCATGACGGCGCGGCGGATCCGGAACATCGCGAGCGTCGCTCCGCCGAGCCGGAAGAGGAACGCGTCCAGTCCCCCGTCCGCTCCCCACCCGTGAACCGGGGCGGTGTCGAGGTAAGGCCGGCCGCCATGGAGGTAGACGTCGGCCGGCGCCAGGATCTGGCCGTCCTCGAAGAGGTCGAAAGGCGCGGCCGGCTGGTCGAATATCGTCATTCCGCACGCGAAGAGGAAGAACGCCGCTGCGGCGGAAAGCATCCACGGTCGCCCCAGCCGGCCCTTGAACAGCGCCGGCGCCACGAGGAACAGGAACACGGCCGCCGCGAGGAGAGCAGGCGCTCCCGCGGGGAAAGCGATCGCCAGGGCGGACAGCGCGATGGGAAGCCAGGCGATCTCGCGCCAGCGAGCGAGCGTCAGGGACGAGCGGGTGACCGGGCTTCCCATGCGCGTGGGACGAGGAGAAACGGGAGGGCGGCGACGATCGCGGCAAGCGAAAGCGTCCAGGTCTCGACCGCGGCTGTCCCGACCGTTGTGCGCCGGCCGAGCTCCCACGCCGCCGCCGCGAAGAGAAGCGGCCCGAGCATCCCGACCCTCCATGCCTGGAAGAGGCGCCGGACTCGCGAAGGCTGAGCGCGGAGCAGCCAAACGGCGGCTCCGGCGAGTAGGGCGAGAAGGATTCCGCAAAGAAGCGAGACCAGGCTCGTCGCGCCGCGCCGCCAGATCGGGCAGGCGGCCGCGAAGCCGAGGGAAATCCATTCGAAGGAAGGTCCGCCCGGCGGTGCGCGCCGATCCAGCCAGCGAGGCAGGAGCGCTCCGAAGAAGACGACCGCCGCCGGCAGGAAGACGAGGAGAACGGAGGCTTCCGCGAAGGTCGCGGCTTTCAAGTCACCCGCGAGCTTCTCCGCTCCCGGCAGCTCGACCGGAGAAGAGAGGCGCGAGGCAAGAGTCCGCGCGGCGGAAAGAAAAGGAAGCGTGCCGAGAGCGCCGCCGATTCCTCCAATTGCGCCCGGCGGGATACGGCTCGGCACGGCTCGCTTTTCTACGAGCCGCGGGCTCTCTCTGTTTGTCGGTGTCCCGGCGCGGACGATCGGTTAGGTCGCCGGCAGCTCCGCGACGCGCCGGAAATAGTCGGCGAACGCGACCATTCCCCCCTCCGCCTGGCCCCAGTCGAAGTTCTCGTTGGGCGCGTGATAGCCGTGTTCCGGCAACGACAGGCCCAGGAAGAACACGGGTACTTTGAAGACTTTCTCCATCGAGAGCACCGCGCCGATCGAGCCGCCCTCGCGCACGAAGACCGGTTCTTTTCCGAACGCGAACTTCATCGCGGCCCGGATCGCGTCGGCATACGGTCCCGTCGTCTTGCCCTGGTAAGCCGCGAGCTCGTGCTCCGCGGACACCTTGATGTCCGGGTTCCTGTCTTTGATGAAGTCCGTGACCAGCCGGACGATCTTTCTCGGGTTCATGTTCGGAACCAGCCGGCAGGAGACGATCGCCGTCGCCTTCGGCGGAATGATCGTCTTGACCCCCGGTCCCTGGTACCCCCCGGCGATGCCGTGGACCTCGAACGTCGGCATCATCCAGACGCGCTTCATGATCTCGAGCGGGTCGTCGACGCGCAGTGACCGGAAGAGATGATCGCGTCTGAAGTCTTTGGTGGTGAAGCCGCAGTTCTTCAGGTCTTCGAGCTCGCGCTTCGTGGGCGGGATGACGTCTGTGTAGAAGCCGGGGATCTTCACGCGGCCGGTCTTGCCGTCGACGCACTCCGCGATGAGCTGGCACATCTCGGTGACCGGATTGCGCGCGGCGCCGCCGGCGGTGCCCGAGTGCTGGTCGGTCTCGCCGGTCTGGAGCGTAAATCGGAAACCCTGGAGCCCGCGCAGTCCCGCCGGCTGAGCCGGATGCGCGCGCGACACCCACACCGTATCGGAAACGACGACGGAATCGGTGGCGAGCTCCTTCGCGTGTTCCTTGATCGTCGTTTCGAAATGGGGGCTCCCGATCTCCTCCTCGAGCTCCCAGAGGAAGTCGACGTTCAAGGGAAGGTCCTGCTCCCACGCGTAGCGCGCCCCGAAGAGCGCCGTCACGGCCGGCCCCTTGTCGTCGGTCGTTCCCCTTCCGAAGTACCGGTCGCCTTTCTTGACGAACTCGAAAGGCGAAGTCTCCCAGTCCGGCCCTTCCGCCGGCTGCACGTCCAGGTGGTTGTAGACGGTCACCGTCGGGACCTTGTCGCTCCGGTGATAGCGGCCATGAACGATCGGATGTCCCTTCGTGTCCCACAGCCGGGCCTTCGCGCCGAAGGACTCGAGGAGAGAGACGGCATACTCCGCTCCGCGCCGGACGTCGGCTTTGCGATCCGGCTCGACCGAAACGGTCGGGATTTCCACGATCTTTTCCAGAACCTCCTCGTACGCCGCGCGCTTGCTGGAGGCGTACTTGCGGAGACTTTCTTTTTCGAAGCCTGTGGGCATCGGTCCTCCCGTTCGAAAGGCGCCGATTCTATCGGACGGTTCGGAGATCGTCGTTCCGCGGACCCGGTCCCTCGCGCTATTTCTTCGGGCCGGTCCGGCGCCGCTTCGGAGCGGCCTTCTTTGCGGGACGAGCAGCTTTCCGGCGGGCGGCGGACGCCGCTTTCTTCGCGGCGGGTTTTGCTTTCTTCGGAGGCTTCGCGGCCTTCGCGGGCCGGGCGGGCTTCGCCGGTCCGGCGGCCGCCTTCCGCGCGGCCTGTCGGGCAGCCTGGGCCGTCCGACGGGCGACGGCGGCGGCTTCCTTCTTCTCGAGCGCGCGTGCCTGCGCTTCCCGCTCGATCACGGCGAGCCGCTCGGCGAGCTCCGGCTCGGTGACGATCGCCGCCTGCGGGAGCCGTTTTCGAACGACGTCCAGGCGGTCCTCCGGAACCCGCAGCAGGTACAGGGCGGAATCGCGGGTCTCCTTCGCCTTGGCGATGTAATCCGCGGTCTCCAGGGCGTGCGACGGCGCGTGCGAAAAATCGACCGCGACCGCGATCGGCTTTTCCCTCTTGGCGATTTCCCAGAACGCCGGCCAGCGCGGCTCCGAAACGATGATGTGCGCCCCGCTCTTCGCGAGCTTCTGCACCCGCCCGGCGCGCTCGTCGGACTCGTAATGAATGTAGAGAAGGCTCATGCGAACGTTCGCGCGACTATAGCAGCGTGGCTCTCTTCCGCTTCGGCGTCGGAACGGCCTCGATGCCGTTCTCGCGGTAGTGCGAGCCGCGGGAAACCCGGTTGTCCGACGCGGCCCGATGGATGGCGAGCGCCGTCTGGATTCCGTTGCGCAACCCGACGAGCTCGTCGGACATCGTTCCGCGGCGATAGAAGTTCTCGATCTCGTCGCGCAGCTCCCCGAGAATCCGGCCGGCGCGGTCGAGGCGCTTCTCCGAGCGCAGGAGACCGACGTAGTTCCACATCGTGTGGCGCACGACGAGCCAGTCCTGCGCGATCAGGGCGGGATCGACCGGCTCGAACTCCGGCTGCCACGGGCGGACCTCGACCCGGCGGCGGAGAGGTTCGGCGCGGATCGCGCGGACCGCGGCGCGCCCCGACCTCCAACCCCACAGGAGCCCTTCGAGGAGCGACGTCGAGGCGAGGCGGTTCGCGCCGTGCACGCCGGTGCAGGAGACTTCGCCGGCCGCGCGCAGATGGCCGAGAGTCGTCGCCCCGTCGAAGTCGACGGATACCCCGCCGCACGAGTAGTGCGCGGCGGGCACGACCGGGATGGGTCCGGAGGTCAGGTCGAAGCCGTACTCCAGGCAGCGATGGGTCAATCCCGGGAACCGCTCGCGGATCCACTCTGCCGGCTTGTGCGAGATGTCGAGGAGCGCGTAGGGCTCGTCCCGTTCGAGCATGCGCTGGTGGATCGCGCGCGCCACCACGTCGCGGGGGGCGAGCTCGGCGTCCGGATGCACCTTGTCGAGAAACGGGTTCCCGGCGGCGTCCGTGATCCGGGCACCCTCGCCGCGCAGGGCCTCGGTCAGCAGGAGGCGCCCCTTCGGATGGACGAGCGCGGTCGGATGGAACTGGATGAACTCGAGGTTCAGGAGCCTCGCGCCGGCGCGCCGCGCCATCGCGATGCCGTCTCCCCGGGCGCCTTGCGGGTTGGTCGTGTGGAGATAGACCTGTCCGAGGCCGCCGGTCGCGAGGATCGTCTCGCGCGCGAGAAGCGGCCGCACCTCGCCGGTCTGGCGCTCGAGCAGCTGGGCTCCCACGACGGTCGGCGGGTCGTACCGATCGGTCGGATCGAGCGAGTCATGGGAGAGCGTCAGAAGGTCGACCGCTGTGGTCCCAACGAGCCACCCCACGTTCTTCTCCCGTCGGCACGCGTCGATGAGAGCGCGTTCGATCGGCGCTCCCGTTTCGTCCTTGACGTGCAGGACCCGCGGCATCGAGTGGGCTCCCTCGAGCGTCCAGTGGAAGTCGGCGCCCTCCCGGTCGAACGGCACCCGGAGCTCGTCGATCAGGAGGTCGCGCACGAGGTCGGGCCCTTCGCGCGCCAGCAGGCCGACCGCTTCGGGGTCGCACAGCCCGTCGCCCGCGCGGACGATGTCGGCGGTGAGCAGCTCGGGCGTGTCGCCGGGCGGCCGCGCGACGATGCCCCCCTGGGCGTAGAACGTGTTGGATTCCGTGACCTCGCGCGCCCGGGTCGCGACCGTCACCTCCGCGCCGTCGCGGGCCGCGGCGAGAGCAGCCGCGCAGCCGGCGACGCCGGTCCCGATCACGAGGACGTCCGTCGCGGTCTTCACCGGTTTCCCATCCCCTCGGCCGGGGACGAGATCTCGAGCGAGATGTCCGCGGCCTCCACGGAATGGGTGATCCGGCCGACCGAGATCGAGTCCGCGCCGGCGGACGCATAATCGCGCACCCGCGCGAGGGTCATGTCGCCCGATGCTTCGATCTCGGCGGAGGCTCCGGCCTCGCGCACGATCGCCTTCCATCGGGCGACGGTCTCGGCGGTCTGGTTGTCGATCAGCAGGATCCGGACGCCGCCCCGAAGGGCCTCCCGGAGGTCCTCCTCGGATTCGACCTCGACCTCGACGGTCACGTTCGCCCGAGCGTTCCGGGACACGGCTTCCAGGGCGGCGGCCACGCCTCCGGCGATCACGCGGTGGTTGTCCTTGACGAGGATCCGATCGAAGAGCCCGAAGCGATGGT
Source organism: Acidobacteriota bacterium (assembly GCA_003222385.1). Taxonomy (GTDB): domain Bacteria; phylum Acidobacteriota; class Thermoanaerobaculia; order UBA5066; family Gp7-AA6; genus Gp7-AA6. The sequence goes on along the minus strand of QHVV01000110.1, from coordinate 15,380 downwards.
CGGCGGCTCCGCCGTCGCGCACGGCGAGGCGATCGAACGCGCGAAGGCCCGGCGCGGTCTTGCGCGTGCCGAGGATGCGGCAGCCGGTGCCTGCGACCGCGTCGACGTAGAGGTGCGTCGCGGTCGCGATCCCGCACATCCTCTGCAGGAGGTTCAGAGCCACCCGCTCGCCGGTCAAGATCGCGCGCGCCTTACCGGAGAGCCGCGCGAGCGTCGTCCCCGCCGGGACCTTCGATCCCGGCCGCGCCCGGTCCTCCCAGGTCAGTCCCGGATCGAGGAGCTCGAAGAGCCGGCGCGAGGCCGCGAGCCCGGAGACCACGCAGTCCGACTTCGCCACGATCTCCGCGGCGGCGACCGCATCGGGCGGGACGATCGAGTCGGTGGTGACGTCGCCCGGGCCGACGTCCTCGGCCAGGAACTCTCGAAGTTTTGCGTCCAGCTCCGCAGGGGAGAGGCCGTCCATTTGAGCGGGAGGATACCGAAAAGCAGGGGAGCCCTCGCGCGCGGCGCTCGGGATGACAGGGGAGGAAACTAGGACAGCTCGAGCATCTTCAAGAGCGGCTTCTCCGCAGCCTTCCGCAGCTCCTCGGGGAGCACGATCTCCGGGCGCTCGTCGCGGAGGCACAAGTACAGCTTCTCGATCGTGTTCAGCTTCATGAACGGGCACTCGTTGCAGCGGCAGCCGTTGTCCGGGGGCAGAGCGATGTACTCGCGGTCCGGCGCGAGCTTGCGCATCTGGTGGATGATCCCCTCCTCCGTGGCGATCAGGAACCTCTTGCCCGCGGCAGTCGTCGCGAACTGGAGGATCGAGCGGGTCGAGCCGACGTGGTCGGCGTATTTCAGAATCCCCTCGGGACACTCGGGGTGCGCCGCCACGAGAGCGTCGGGGTACTGGGCTTTCAAGCGCAGCATCTCGCGCTCCGAGAACTGCTCGTGCACGATGCAGGTGCCCGGCCACAGCGTCATCGGTCGGCCCGTCTTCTTGACCAGGAAGGCGCCGAGATGGCGGTCCGGCGCGAAGAGAATCTCCTTCCCGGGAGGGATCGAGCGGACGATCTTCTCGGCGTTCGAAGACGTCACGATGATGTCCGAAAGCGCTTTGACCGCGGCGGAGCAGTTGATGTAGGTGAGCGACACCGCGCCCGGATGCTGCTCGCGCCAGGCGCGAAACATCTCCGGCGGACACGAGTTCTCGAGCGAGCAGCCCGCCTCGTAGTCGGGCAGGACGACCTTACGGGTCGGGTTCAGGATCTTCGCGGTCTCCGCCATGAAACGCACTCCGGCGAACGCGATCAACCGCGCATCGGTTTCCTGCGCCCGGCGCGACAGGTCGAGCGAGTCCCCGACGAAGTCGGCGAGGTCCTGGATCTCCTCCTCCTGGTAGTAGTGAGCGAGGAGGACGGCCCTCTTCTCCTTTTTGAGCCTCGAGATCTCCTCTTCGAGGTCGAGCCGCGCGTCGATCGAGGAGAGGTCGGGGGGAGCCGGCCTCGGAAAAACGATGGGGCTCGGGGCGCTCATGTCCTCAGAAGATAACAACACCGGACGGCAAAAACTTTCGCGCGGAACCCTCTGGTATATTGGCCGATCGGATGGCAACCGAAGTCCAGTCAGACAAATACAGAGGCCTCGATGCCGCCCGGCTCGTCGCGGCCTACCGCAACATCTACCTTTCCCGCCGGGTCGACGACAAAGAAATCCAGCTCAAACGCCAGAACAAGATCTATTTCCAGATCAACAGCGCCGGCCACGAGGCGGTCACGACCGCCGCCGGCATGGTCGTCAAGCCCGCCTACGACTGGTTCGACTGTTACTACCGCGATCGCGCCTTCTGCCTGCAGATCGGGGTCACGGCCTACGAGATGTTCCTTCAGTCCGTCGGGGCGAAGGACGATCCCTCCTCGGCCGGGCGTCAGATGCCGGCGCACTGGGGCTCGCGCCGCCTGAACCTGATCTCGAAGTCCTCCTGCACCGGGACGCAGTTTCTCCACGCGGTTGGGGCGGCAGAGGGAGGGTGGCGGCTTTCGCAGATCCCGGAGCTCGCCTCCCGCGGGGGTTTCCGGGGCGACGAGGTCGTCTACGTCTCGGCCGGAGAGGGCCAGACCTCCGAGGGGGAGTTCTGGGAATCGCTCTCGACCGCGTGCAACCTGAAGCTCCCCGTCCTCTACCTGATCGAAGACAACGGTTACGCCATCTCGGTCCCGGTCGAGGTCAACACGCCGGGCGGCTCGATCTCGAAGCTCCTGACCGGCTTCCCGAACCTCTCGATCTCCGAAGTCGACGGCTGCGATTTCGTGGAGTCCTACGATGCGCTGCGCGCGGCGGTCGAACACTGCCGGTCGCGGCAGGGCCCCGCGCTGGTCCACGCGCACGTCATTCGGCCTTACAGCCATTCGCTCTCCGACGACGAGGCGCTCTACCGTCCAAAAGAGGAGCGCGAGCGCGACCTCGCTCGCGATCCGGTCGCGACGATGGCGCGTTTCCTGGTCGGCGAGGGGATTCTCTCGGAGGCATCGCTCCAGCGGCTGAAAGAGGAGGTCGACGCAGAAGTCAACGAAGCCGCGGACCGCGCCCTGGCGGCGGAGGTCCCGGCCCCCGAATCCGCCTACGACTTCGTCTACTCGCCCGACGTCGATCCGACCTCGGCGGTCTTCTCTTCGCCCGCCGCGCCGGCGGAAGGCGCCGCCCCGACCACGATGGTGGACCTCCTGAACGCCTGCATGCGCGACGAGATGAAGCGCGATCCACGGATCGTGCTCTTCGGCGAGGACGTCGCCGACGCCTCGCGCGAGGCGGTGCTCCAGGAGTGCAAGGGAAAAGGGGGCGTCTTCAAGGTCACCCACAACCTGCAGCGGGTCTATGGGAAGGAGCGGGTCTTCAACTCGCCGCTCGCGGAAGCCAACATCGTCGGCCGCGCGATCGGGATGGCGCTGCGGGGCCTGAAACCGGTGGTCGAGATCCAGTTCTACGACTACATCTGGCCCGCATACATGCAGATCCGGAGCGAGCTCGCGACGATGCGGTGGCGCTCCGGAAACACGTGGGCCTGTCCGGTCGTGGTGCGCGTCGCGATCGGCGGCTACATCGGCGGCGGCGCCATCTATCACTCCCAGTCGGGCGCGGTCCTGATGACACACATTCCCGGATTGCGGGTCGTCCTGCCGTCCAACGCGCTCGACGCCAACGGGCTCCTGCGCACCGCGATCCGGTGCGACGACCCCGTCCTCTTTCTGGAGCACAAGCACCTCTACCGGCAGACGCACAACAAGGCGCCCTATCCCGGACCGGACTACATGGTCCCGTTCGGGAAGGCGGCCGTCGTCCAGGAGGGAGCGGACGTCACGGTCGTCACGTACGGCGCGACCGTGTACCGCTCCGTGCAGGCCGCCCGGTCGTTCTCGGAGGAGACCGGAAAGTCGGTCGAGATCCTCGACCTGAGAACGCTGTCTCCGTACGACTGGGACGCGATTGCCGAATCGGTGAAGAAGACGAGCCGCGCGGTCGTCGTCTACGAGGACCCGATCTCCTGGGGATACGGAGCGGAGATCGCGGCGCGGATCTCTTCCGAGCTCTTCCCCTGGCTGGATGCGCCGGTCGAGCGGGTCGCCGCGACCGACACCTTCGTCGCGTACCAGCCGCAGGTCGAAGACTTCATCCTTCCGCAGCCGTCGCACATCAAGAAAGCGCTGGACAAAGTGACCGGCTTCTAGCGGTCATCGCGGGTCCTCCGCCTCCGTTCGGGACGGCTCCGCGAGGGATCTCCCGGGCTCGAGATTCCTCCTCGCTTCGCTCCTCGGAATGACATGTGTGGCGCTCGCTTCGCTCCTCGGAATGACGGGGCCTGGCGCTTGTCGCTTCGTTCCTCGGAATGACGGAGGCGCGCAAAACTGACCTCCAGGGCAGACAACTTCCTCGTTCTGGCGACAATTTTCGCCTACGACCATCGATTAAGTCTTTTATATCCAATAGATGCCGCATGGTACGCGGCCTGCTCTCTCTCTTCGCGTCACGGGTGGTGACAGAAGGAAGTGAGAAGGCCATGAGAAGGCAGTTGCAGTTGACCATCGAGCCGCCGGTCCAGCCGATTCACCGGTCGATGAGGCGGTGCCACGGCTGCGGCAACTACGCGAGGCCTTTCGTCGAGGCGGAAGGCGTCATTCGCTGCGAACGTTGCGCGAAGAAGTCGGCGTCGTCGAACGAAGGCGAGAACGAGGACGGAGAGCGGATCGAAGGGTACGGAGCGATCACGTAACGATCGAGACCTGATACCTTCGCGGCGTGCGGGCCGACCACCAGGCCGTCCTCCTCCGCCGCCGCGTCTTTTCTCCCGGCTTCTTTTCGGTAACCTTCCGCGCTCCCACCCTCGCCCGCGAAATCGCGCCCGGACAGTTCGTGATGCTCGAGGTCGCCGGCCGCCTGCGTCCCTATCTGCGCCGCGCGTACTCCGTCGCGGACGCCGTCCCCGACGCGGGCGAGGCCGAGTTCCTCGTGCGGAGGATCGGCCCGGGCACCGCCGCCCTGGAGGACCTGGCCGAAGGCTCGGAGGCGGCGCTTCTGGGCCCGCTCGGCAACGGGTTCTCGCTCGCCGGACTCCCGCCGCGGGCGCGGGTCGCCGTCGTGGCGGGAGGCATCGGCGCGGCGCCGTTTCCGCTGCTCTTTCGCGCGCTCACCGCCGCGGAAATCCCGGCGGACCTCTACCTGGGCGGGCGCAACGCGGCGGAACTCGTCTTTCGTTCCCGGTTCGCGGAGATCGTCCCGGGCGAGACGTTCCTCTCGACCGACGACGGATCGCTCGGCGAGAAAGGCTTTGTCACCGACGCGTTCGCGCGCCGCGCCGACGGCGGACGCGGACCGTTCTATGCCCGCGTCTTCGCCTGCGGACCGATGCCGATGTTCGCCGCGCTCGCGCGGGTCGTGCAGCGCCTGGACTGCCCCTCCGAGTTCTCGACCGAGGCCGCCATGGGTTGCGGCTTCGGCGCCTGCCTCGGTTGCGTGATCCCGGCGACCGAGAAGCCCTTCGTGATCTCCTGCATGGAAGGCCCGATCCTGCCGCCGGGGAAGATCGCCTGGGAGAAGATTTGACCGACCCGGCGCTCCGGGTCCGGCTCGGGCCGCTCGAGCTCGCGAATCCGATCGTGACCGCGTCCGGGACGTTCGGATACGGCCTGGAGTTCACCGACTTCGTCGATCTCTCGGAGCTGGGCGCCCTCTGCAC
>QHVV01000110.1:0-10159 GCA_003222385.1 Acidobacteriota bacterium | reverse complement strand
ACGCCGGCAACGTTCCGCCGCGGATCTGCGAGACGCCGGCCGGCATGTTGAACGCGATCGGGCTGCAGAACGTGGGCGTCGAAGCGTTTCTGGCCGAGAAGCTGCCGCGGCTCAGGGCTCTCGGAGCGACGGTGATCGCCAACGTCTGGGGGGACACGGAGGAGGAATACGTCGCGGTCGTCGAAGCGCTGCAGGACGCGGAAGGCCTGGCGGCGATCGAGCTCAACATCTCCTGCCCGAACGTCGAGAAGGGCGGGATGCTCTTCGGCAACTCACCGACCGCGACCGCGTCCCTCGTTTCGCGCGTGCGAGCCGCGACGCGCTCGACGCTCATCGTCAAGCTGTCTCCGAACGCGCCGGATCTGGTCGAATCGGCCCGCGCCGCCCGGGACACCGGCGCGGACGTCCTCTCGCTCGTCAACACGTTCGTGGGGATGGCCATCGATCCGGTGACCGCGCGCCCACGACTCTCTTTCGGTACCGGCGGCCTCTCGGGCCCCGCGATCAAGCCGCTCGCCGTGAGGATGGTCTTCCAGGTCGCGCGGGCGCTTCCCGACGTCCCCTTGATGGGGATCGGCGGAATCTCGGTCCTCTCCGACGTGCTCGAGTTCCTCGCGGCGGGCGCCTCCGCGGTGCAGATCGGGACCGCGAACTTCCGGGATCCGGGGGTTTCGGGGAGGCTGGTCAAAGAGTTGGCGGTGTACTGCGCAGATCGGGGCACGGCGGTGTCCTCGCTGGTCGGGCGCGCCCAGCGGATCGGAACGGGCGGCGAGGCGGGGGCCGAAGGTTGAGAGAAGAACGGCTGTGCCTCGCGCTCGACTTCGGCTCGCGCCGCGAGATCCTCGGCTTCGCGCGCCGGTTCGGCGGGAATGTCGGATGGCTGAAGGTCGGCCTCGAAGCGTTCGTCGCGGAGGGCCCCTCGATCGTCGCGGAGGTCGCGGAGACTGGCGCGCGCGTGTTCCTGGATCTCAAGCTCCACGACATTCCGACCACCGTCGGGCGGGCGGTCGCGGCCGCGTCGCGCTCGGGCGCCGCGATGGTCAACGTCCACGCCTTCGGCGGCCGCGAGATGCTGGTCGCCGCGAGGGAAGCGGCCGACGCCGCGCGCGTCCAGCTCGTCGCGGTCACGCTGCTGACGTCGCTCGACGCGCGCTCGCTCGCCGACCTGCCGGTCGCCGGGCACCCCGAGGGGATCGCCCGGCGGCTCGCGGTTCTCGCGAAGGAATGCGGGCTCGATGGCGTCGTCTGCGCGGCGCGCGACGTCGTCGCGGTCAAGAGCGCGTGCGGGTCCGGCTTCCTCGCGGTCGTGCCGGGGATTCGGCCGTCGGCGGCCGACAGCTTCGACCAGAAACGCATCGCGTCGCCCGCCGCTGCTCTCCGCGAGGGAGCGGACGTACTCGTCGTCGGCCGGCCCGTGACCGCCGCTCCCGATCCGGACGCGGCGCTCGAGTCTCTGCTCGCGGAAATACAATCGGTCTCGTGACCGAGGCGGGCCCGCGCGATCGTTCGAGTGAGTGGCGCGAACCGCATCCGACGTGGATCGTGGGTCACCGCGGCGCGCCGCGCCGTGCCCGGGAAAATACGATCGAAAGCTTCGACTGGGCGGAGAGCATCGGCGTCGACGCGGTCGAGTTCGACCTGCGGCAGACCCGCGACGGCGAGGCGGTCGTCTACCACGACGAGGACATCGCTCTCGGCACGCAGCGTGTCCCGGTGCGGAGCTTCACGACCCGGGAAATCGAAAAGCTCGTTCTTCCGTCGGAGCGCGGGGAATACCGAATCCCGAGGCTCCCCGACGTCTTCCACCGCTACGGGCGGTCGCTGCGCTACGTCGTCGAGGTCAAGAGCTCTCCCGGCTACGACCGCGGGGTCATGGCGCGTCGGGTCGCGGGCCTCGCCTCGGAATACGGGGTCGGAGCCCGTTGCCTCGTCGTTTCTTTCGACCCGGAGTTCTGCAAGAAGATGCGCGAGACCGATCCGGCGCTCGCGACCGGCTATCTCTTCGACCACCCCGTTGCCCTGCCCGAAGTCGGGCGCCTGACTCCGCTCTTCCCGCCGGTGGACGGGATCGGGCCGGCGCGCCATCTGGCGACGCCGCTGCTGCTCAGTCAGGCGGCCGCGGCCGGACTGTCCGTGCACACGTGGACGGTCAATGAGCCCGACGAGATCCGCCGTTTTCTCCAGGCCCGCATCGCTTCCGTGACGACGGACGTTCCCGACCTGGCGATCGCCACCCGCGCCGAAGCCGCGCCGGCAGCCTCCCCCTCGGAATAGAAAGGAACCGACATGCAGATCCTCGGGCTCGTGGCGATCGGGATTGCCGCCGGCGTCGGGGCCGGGATGTTCGGGATCGGAGGGGGGCTCATCATCGTGCCCGCGCTCGTGCTCTTCTACCGCCTCTCCCAGCACGCGGCGGTCGGGACGTCGCTCGGCGCGATCCTCCTTCCGGTCGGGGCGCTGGGCGCGTGGGTCTACTACCGGAACGGCAACCTGAACGTGCGGTACTCGTTGCTCATCGCGGCGGGCCTCCTGATCGGAGGATTCCTCGGCGCAAAGCTCGTGCAGCCGGTCTCGGACTTGACGCTCCGGCGGCTCTTCGGAGCATTTCTCCTTCTCGTCTCCGTGAAGATGATGTTGGGGAAATAGAATCCGGTGGCCGGACACTTTCCCAAGAAGTCCTTTTCGCTCGCTCTGGCGCTTTCGTTGTCAGCCGCGCTCGCGGCCGTTTCGGCCCTCGCTCAACAGAAAGAGCACCCCAAGGAGCATCCGCAATCCGCAAAGAAACTCTCGACCGACGACCTCGATGCGGCGATTCGGGCCCACATCGAGGAGAAGTCGAAGGCGTCGGACGGACGCTTCGAAGTACGGGATGACGTCTTGAACAAGACCTGGAGCCTCGAGCTCGTCCGCGTCCACAAAGACAAGCTGCAGGCGCTCGCCGACGGCCGCTACTTCGCGTGCGTCGACTTCAAGGCGCCCGACGCGACCATGGTGGACGTGGACTTCTTCCTGAAGAAGGACGGAGACAAGCTCGCGGTAACCGACACGACCGTGCACAAGATCGACGGCAAGGCGCGCTACAACTACGAGGAGAAAAACGGAGTCTGGGTGCGGGTTGCCGACAAGAGTTGAACCGAGGATGAAGTCCGCGATCATCCTCTTCGCGGCGCTGTCAGCGGCTTCCGCGTTGCCCGTCTCGCGCGAGCCGTCCTCCCGCTCGATCCGCGCGACCTACGTCGCGACGATCGAGAAGGTACCAGCCGGCGTCGGGCGCCTCGAGGTCTGGGTACCGCTGCCGACCGATACGGAGTTCCAGCGAGTCCGGAATTTGAAGGTCGACAGCCCGTATCCAGGGAGCGTCCGGCGAGAGCGGGAGCACGGCAACTCGTATCTGTACCTTTCTGCGATGCAACCGCGCGCGGGACGTCTCGAGATTCGAGTGAGCTTCGACGCAGAGCGCGGGGAGGTGGTCCGTCCGGCGCTGACGCTGGGATCGCGGCGCGAGCCCCGCCCCCAGGATCTTTCCCGTTATCTCCAGCCGAATCGCCTCGTGACGCTGTCCCCGCGCGTGCGCGATCTCGCGCGGCGAATCACGTGGGGAAAGACGACGGTCGAGGGAAAGGCGCACGCGATCTACACCTGGCTGGTCAACACGATGCTCTACGACAAGACGGCGCCCGGCTGGGGGATGGGAGACACCGAGCGCGCCTGCGACGTGCAGAAGGGGAACTGCACCGACTTCCACTCGCTCTTCATTTCGCTCGCCCGCGCCGAGGGCATCCCCTCGCGCTTCGTGATCGGCTTCCCGCTGAAAAAAGATCCGGCCGGGACGATCCCGGGCTATCACTGCTGGGCGGAGTTCTGGCTGGAGGGGGTCGGCTGGGTGCCGGTGGATGCTTCTGAGGCGTCGAAGAGCGCGGAACTGGCGCGCCGCGATTACCTGTTTGGGAACCTCGATCCCGACCGGATCCAATTCACCGTGGGACGTGACCTGCTTCTCGATCCGCCGCCCTGCGCCGAGCCGCTCAACTACTTCATCTATCCACACGCCGAAGCAGACGGCGCTCCTCTGACTCCGGTGTCGATCCAGCTCGAGTATCGCGACCTGACGTCCGGCGCTGTCGCGGCGACGAAGTAGCCGACCCGTCGCCTCGCCGTCGAGTTCACCGTCCGACCTGCCGGTGACGAAAGCAGCCGACGAGGTGATCGTTCACCATTCCGACGGCCTGCATGAACGCGTAGCAGATCGTGGGTCCGACGAAACGGAATCCGCGTCGCCGCAGCTCGCGGCTCATCTCGCGCGAGCCGGCAGTTTCCGCGGGAACCTGTTCGAGAGAACGCCACATGTTTTCCTTCGGCCGGCCGCCGGCCAGCTTCCAGACCTCGTCACCGAATGAGCCCCCTTCGCGCCGGATGACCATGACGGCGCGGGCGTTCGACCGGACCGATTCGAGCTTTCCCCGGTGCCGCACGATTCCGGGGTCCCGAAGCAGCCGATCGATCGTCTGCGGGCGGAATCGGGCGACGGCGGCGGGATCGAATTCCGCGAACGCGCGCCGGTAGCCGTCGCGCTTCCGCAGGATCGTGAGCCAGGCCAGGCCCGCTTGCGCGCCCTCCAGAGTCAGAAGCTCGAACAGATGCCGGTCATCGAAGGAGGGAACGCCCCATTCCCGGTCGTGGTACTCGGAGAGCAGCGGATCGCCTTGCGCCCACGAGCAGCGCCGGACGTTCACGGCTGGATCGTGAGGTGGGTGCCGCCGAGGACTTCGAGCGCCGCGCCCGTGATCGCCGCCGCGTCGTCGGAGGCCAGAAAGAGCACGGTCCGCGCGACGTCGCGGGGCCAGAGCTTCTCGGCCAGCGGCTCGCTCCGCGAGGGCTCGCCCGTCTCGTCCTGCTTGTTCTCGACGGTCCCTGGACAGACGGCATTGACCGCGATGTTGTAAGCGCGGAACTCCCGCGCGAGACTCTGGGTCAGTCCGATCAGTCCGAACTTCGCGGCGCTGTGGGCGGCCAGGTTCGCTTCGCCGCGCATCCCGTGGATCGAGGACACGTTGACGATGCGCCCGCGCCGCCGGCGCATCATGCCGGGCAGGACTGCGCGACAGAAGTTCGTGGCGCCCGTCAGGTTCGTCGCCAGCACCAGCTCCCACTCCTCCTCCGTGAGCTCGAGGAACGGCCGCCACAGGAAGACGCCGGCGTTGTTAACCAGCACGTCGATCGGACCGAGCTCCGCCTCCGCCTTTTCAACACACGCTTCCGCGCCGCCGCGGTCCCGGATGTCGGTCGGGATGGCGACGGCGCGCGCTCCCGCCTGGTCGACCGCGCTCGCGGTCTGGAGGAGCTCGCTCTCCGTGCGCGCGACGAGCGCCAGACGCGCCCCTTCCTCCGCAAAGCGTAGAGCGACCGACCGGCCGATCCCGCGGGAGGCGCCGGTCACGAGCACGGTCCGGTCGCGGAACTTCATCCTCCCGGTCCCCAGCCGAGCTCGCGGTAAAGGTCTTCGGAAAAGAGACGGGAGCCCGCTCGCGCCGAAAAAGTCGGGCCGCCGGTGAGTGCCACCACGCCTTCCTCCGGAGCCGGGCGGTCCACCTTCACTCGGACGACGGTGAGCGGGAAGATCTGGCGGTCGGGGTCGCAGTCGGACGGCCGTCCGCGGCCCGCCCGGGCCTGGACCCATACGGCCTTGTTCCGCGCGAGATACAGGACCGTGGCCGTCTTCCGTCGGATGAGGTTGGCGGCCGTGCGGCTGCCGGCGCGGACGGCGACGGCGAGCGTCGACCGCGACGTCGCCCGGATCTCGCCCAGCGTCAAGAGGGCGGCGCGCGGGTAACCGCCCGGGTCCACGGTCAGGAACGGGATCGCCAGCCTCCCGTGGAGCCCGCGGCGAAGCTTCCGTTCCCGGAACCCCCGCTCGGAGAGGACGAACTCGATCTCCGGGGGCAATCGGTCGAGCTCCATCGACGGAAGTATTATCCGGCCGTGAACGGGCGGCAACGGCGGACGATCTCGATCGCGTTTCTCGCGTCTCTCTCGGTCGCTTCTTTCGCACGCCCCGCGTTCGCGGACGACAAGGCGGACCGCGTCGCCCACGAGTTCGTGACGGCGCTCGGCGGGGAGGGCGCCTGGAACAGGGCGCGGCAACTCCGTTTCGACTTCGTCGTCGAGCGCGAAGGCAAACGCGCGGCGGAGTTTCATCACCTCTGGGACCGGTACACCGGAGACTATCGTCTGCTCGGAGCCGACAAGTCGGGAGCTCCGTATGCGGTCTATTTCAACGTCAATTCGCGCGACGGCACGGCGTTCGTCAACGGCCGGCGGGTCGAGGGGGAGGAGAAGAAAAAGCTCCTCGAGAACGCCTACGGACGGTTCATCAACGACACGTACTGGCTGCTGGCGCCCTGGAAGGTCTTCGACCCGGGCGTCCACCGCGACTACGACGGAGAAAAGACGGGTCCGGACGGCGTCGCGTGCGACGTGATTCGCCTCTCGTTCGACGACAACGTCGGCCTGACGCCCAAGGACGTCTACTGGCTGTGGGTGACGCGCGAGGGAAGACGAATGGTCCAGTGGCAGTACGTGCTCGGGGGCGCGCAGGAAGAACCGACGACCGCGCTCTGGAAAGGGTGGAAGAACGTCGGCGGCATCTCGCTTTCGCTGGAAAAGACCATGTCGGGCCGCCCGATCCGCATCCTGTTCGAGAACGTCGCCGTTTCGACGTCGCGCGACGACAAGGACTTCGCGGCGCCTCCCGCGCCCGCCTCGCCCGCGCGCTAGGCGAGTTCCCGGATGACGGCGAAGCGAGGTCTGCTCGCCGTTTTGAACGCCGCCCTGTCCGTCGGCGGGTGCACGACGGCCGCGGTCCCGGCTGTCTCCTATGCGAGCGCGCCCACGGCGAGCCTTCCTTCGCCCGCGCAATACCTGGTCATCGAACCGCCGTCCTACGTCCGGTCACCCTCGCGCCGCTATCCGGTTCTCGTCTTCCTGCACGACGGGTACGGAAACGTCCACACCCTCGACCGGCGCGGGGTCGCCGCGGAGCTCCTGGCGCGAATGGCCGACGGAAGGCTTCCCGAGTTCCTCGTCGTGGCGCCGGGAGGCCCGGGGTCGTGGTTCTCGGATTCCTTCGACGGAAGACGGCGGTGGGAGGAGTTCCTGACCCGGGATTTCCTCCGCGAGATCCAGACGCGTTACCGCGTCCTGGCGGGACCCGCGGCGCGCGGCATCACGGGCATCTCGATGGGCGGCTACGGGGCGGTCAAGATCGCGCTCAAACATCCCGACCTCTTCGGCGCGGTCTCTTCTCTGTCCGGCGCGCTCATCCCGATCCGCCCGGAAGACATCCGCCGATACGGATGGATCACGCGGCTGACCTTGAAGCGCGTCTTCGGCAACCCGCCCGACGCTCGGACGCTGGCCGCGAACGACGTTTGGGACCTGCTTCACGAAACGCGGTTCGAGAAGCCTCCTTTCGCGGCCCACCTCCGCGCCGGCACCGAGGACTTCTACGGGCTCCACGGAGTCGCGGCGCAGTTCGGGACGTACATGAACGAGCATGGAATCCCGACGGAGGTGGTGCTCGAGCCGGGCGGACACGATTGGGCGTACTGGAGACGCGCGCTCGTCGCCATCTGCGAATGGCATGCGAAGAAGTTTTCGTATGATCCGGCGCCGTGAGAGCGGCTGCGGATGACGGGCGGGATCCCCGTCTCGTCCTGTTCGACGTGGACGGCACGCTTCTGTCCGCGGGGCGCGCGGCCCGCGATTCGATCCTCGCGGCGCTCGCCGCGGTGCTCGGCTGGGAAGGTTCCGCCGACGGGAACGACTTCTCCGGAAAAACCGATCCGCAGATCCTGCGGGAGCTGGTCCTCGAATCGGTCGGCGCGGAGCGGTTCGAGTCGGCGCTGTCCGCCGTCCTGGACCGATACGTCGAAGAGCTCCGCGGCCGGCTGCGGCCGGAGGCAGTCGTGCCGAAACCCGGCATCCCGGGGCTCCTCGAACGGCTCGCGGCCGAGCCGCGGGTCGCGCTCGGACTCCTGACCGGCAATATCGAGCGCGGCGCCCGGATGAAGCTCGAGCCTCCAGGCTTCAACCGGTACTTCTCCTTCGGCGCCTTCGGTGACGACTCGCCCGACCGTTACTGCCTCCCGCCGATTGCGCTCGAGCGCGCGCGGGAGGCCACCGGTTACGAGTTCTCTCCCGGCGGGGTGGTGATCGTGGGCGACTCCGTCCACGACGTCCTCTGCGGGCGTTCGCTCGGCGCGCGCGCGATCGCCGTCGCCACCGGACCCACCTCGTTCGAAAAGCTCGCGGCCGAGAGGCCGAGCGCGATCTTCTCCGACTTTTCGGACGTCGAGAGCGCGATGGAAGCGATCCTTCGATGAGAGGACGGGCCGCACTCATCCTCCTCGCCGCGTCTTCCGCGCTCAAGTGCGGTTCGGCGGCGCCGACGCCGGCGGCTTCCGCCGCCCCGAAATACCGGGCTCCGTACGAAGCGCCCGCCGCCGGACGCCATGCGATCGACATCCGGGTCGAGTCGCGGGCGGCTCACGACCTCTTCGCGTTCCTCACGCGCCCCACGTTCGATGCGGAAGAGGCGAAGGCGATCGAAGCGCTCCCGGCGGTGCGGCTTTCGGTTCAGGACTCGGGTCGGACGCTCGAGACCTTCGACCACGACCTCGCGGCGGCGTTCGACGAGAAGGCGCGGAGCGGCGTTTTCGACCTGCACCCCATCCGCGCCGGTCGCGCCCGCTGGGAAGGACTGCTCGCGGCGCTGCCGTCCCGGGAACAGGACCTCGCCCGAATGGCGGGAGAGCGCGCGGCGGCTCTGCTGCCCGCCGACCGATCGGTCTCCGCACGGCTGCGGGTCCTCCTGTCTTTCGGTCTCGCCGGCCTCGCCGACCATCTGATCGTCGTCGATCCCGAGGGCAACGAAGCGATGATCGTCGACCTGTCTCGGGCGCTCGGCGAGTCCGCATCCGAAACGATCGACAACCAGATCGAGCGCCTCGCGCGTCTCGTCGCCGGCGAGGCGTTCCGGCAGGCCTGGTCCAACTATCGGAGGGAAAGCCCGGCATGGGCCCATCGCGATCCCTCGCTCGGCGAGGTCGGCCTGCTCCTGCAGCTCGTGACCGAGCACGGACCTCCTTCACTCTTCCACGTCGACGAGAATTTCTTTCCGCTGTCCGTCTGGCTGAAGGAGCCGATGAAGCGGACGATCGCCGAATTGAACCGGGCCGCCGAGAGGATCCTGGAAACCGGGAAGGACCTGGAGCAGAGAATGTCGCTCATGACCGAGATCCAGCGCCCGGAGTTCGCGCAGCGGGTCGCAGGCCCCGCGGGAGCGTTCCTCTCCGACGGGATCATCCAGAACTCAGGGCTCGATGCGTTCCGGGCGGCGCTCGCGGCCGGCCCGAAAGCATTCTTCATCGCGTACGACCAGGCGCAGAAGAAGTCGCGCGACCTGATCCCGCTCGCGCCCGTGATCCGCGAACGGATCGGTCTTCCGAAGTAGCTCGTGTCTCCCGACCTGCCGCTGCGCATCGCCGGGGAGGAAGTCTCGACGGGGGACTGGATCGAGGTGCGGTCGCCGTGGTCCGCGGAGCGGATCGGCCGGGTGGCGAAAGCAGGCCCCGCCGAGATCGAGACCGCGATCGCCGCGGCGGCCGCCGGATTCGAGGAAACGCGCGCGCTCCCGGCCCACCGTCGCGCCGAAGTCCTGCGGAAGCTTCGCGACCGGATCGAAGACCGCCGCGCCGAATTCGTCGAAACGATCATCGGAGAAGCGGGGAAGCCGCGCCGGTTCGCGGAAGCCGAGGTCGAGCGCGGCCTGACCACGGTCCGCCTGGCCTCCGAGGAGGCGACCCGGTTCGAAGGCGAGGTCGTGCCCGTGGACATCGAGCCGCGGGGCGAGGGCGCCTTCTGTGCCGTCCGGCGTTTTCCCGTCGGTCCGATCACGGCGATCACGCCGTTCAACTTTCCTCTCAACCTCGCGCTCCACAAGGTCGCGCCCGCGCTCGCCGCCGGCAACCCGGTGATCCTGAAACCTTCGCCGCGAACGCCGATCACGGCCGACCTCCTCGCGCGCGCGGTCGAGTCCTCGGGGTGGCCGAAGCGTGCTTTTTCGCTCGTCCACGCGGATCCCGACGTGGCCCGGCCGCTG
>QHVV01000213.1:711-6001 GCA_003222385.1 Acidobacteriota bacterium | reverse complement strand
CCTTCGGCGTGATGCTCGCGACAACGAGGCCTTCGGAAGGGGCGCGTTCCGCCTTGCGAGCGGCGGCGGCCAGCCCTCTCTTGCGGAGGATCTTCTTGGCCTCCTCGAAGTCGCCGGAGGCGTCCACGAGCGCCCGCTTGCAGTCCATCATCCCGACGCCCGTCTCCGCGCGCAAATCCGCCACGAGTTTCGAACTGATTTCCATGATTCCTTCAGAAACGGCTCAGGAAGTGACAGGACGCCCGGAGGCCCCTGAAACCGGACACCTGAAACCGGATACCTAAGATGCGTCCGCGACGACGGCGGTCTGCGAAAGCTCCGGCGTCCGCGGCCGATCCTCAAGCGACGACGGCTCCTCGGCCATCCTCTCCTCGTGGGCGTGGAGACCTTCCAGGACCGCGTCGGCAACGCGTGAGCTGAAGAGCCGGATGGCGCGGATGGCGTCATCGTTTCCGGGAATGACGTGGTCGATGACGTCCGGGTCGCAGTTGGTGTCGACGACGGCCACGACCGGGATCCCGAGAATGTTCGCTTCCTTGACCGCGATGTACTCCTGCTTCGGGTCGATGACGAAGAGGGCGTCCGGCAGCTCGTCCATCTCCTTGATTCCCGTCAGGTTCTTCTGCAGCTTCTCCTTCTCGCGCTCGAGCCGCAGGCGCTCCTTCTTGGTCAGGTTCTCGTTGTCTTCCTGGGCGAGCACCCCTTCGATCTCCTTCAGGCGGTGGATCGACTTGCGGATCGTCGAAAAATTCGTGAGGGTCCCGCCGAGCCAGCGCGTGTTGACGAAGAACATGCCGCAGCGGTTCGCCTCTTCGTAGATCGCGTCCTGCGCCTGCCGCTTGGTCCCGACGAACAGGAGGTTCTTTCCGGAGGCGGCGAGCTCCGTCACGAATTTCGCGGCGTCCTTGAACTGCTTCAAAGTCTTTTGCAAGTCGATGATGTAGATCCCGTTCCTCTTGCCGAAAATGAACCTCTTCATTTTCGGATTCCACCGTTTCGTCTGATGCCCGAAGTGGACCCCCGCTTCGAGCAGCTCCTTCATCGAAATCGATACCAGGAAACACCTCCCTTTCCGCCGGGTTCGCCGGCGCGAGTCGAGCCTCTTATCGCTTGCTGAACTGGAACCGCGCGCGGGCGCCGCGCTGACCGTACTTCTTGCGTTCCTTCATCCGCGGATCGCGGGTCAGGAATCCTTCCTTCTTCAACTTCTTGCGCAGCTCGGAGTTGTACTCCGTCAACGCCCGCGAGATCCCGTGACGGATCGCTCCGGCCTGGCCCGAAGCGCCGCCGCCCGCAACGCGCACGTAGATATCGAACTTATCGGCCGCCTCCACCGAGAGGAGGGGTTGCTTGATGATCATCTTCAGGACGTTGTTGGGAAAGTAGTCGTCGAGGGGACGCTGGTTGATGGTGATCGCCCCGGTTCCGGGGGTCAGGCGCACGCGCGCCATCGAAGTCTTGCGGCGGCCGGTGGCAGTGTGCTGGATTTCGACCGTCAAATTGCCTCCGTCTTGCGCGGGGCGGCCGTCCGCTTCGGAGCCGCCAGAGCCCGGGGCTTCTGCGCGTCGTGCGGGTGAGAACCTCCCCTGTATACCTTGAGCTTCCGGAGCTGCTTGCGGCCGAGCTTCGATTTGCCGAGCATTCCCTTCACGGCCTCCTCGATCAACCGCTCCGGGTGCCGCGCCTGGACCTCTCGAGCCCTCTTCTCCTTCAAGCCGCCCGGGTAGCCGGAATGCCGGCGATAGAGCTTCTCGTCGAGTTTCCGTCCGGTCAGCCGGACCTTCTCGGCGTTGGTGACGATCACGAAGTCGCCGGTGTCCAGGTACGGTACGTATCCCGGCCGGTGCTTTCCGGCCAGCACGGTCGCGATCCGCGTGGCGAGGCGCCCCAGCACCTGGTTAGCCGCGTCCACGACGTACCACTCCTGCCGGATCTCTTTTGCCGAAACCATGGGCGTACCAGAAGCCATAAAACCCCAAAAAACTTTCAATCGGGACGCGCGAGACCGGAGCGGCGCGTCGTGGGACGGAAATCGCCCTTCCAGGGGGCGCGTAAGAATACGCAAGCGCTCCGGGGCTGTCAAATACGCGGGGACCGGGCTTGATAGCTTCTGGCGCCGTGGAACTCCTCGACGGAACTCCCGTGGCGAAGCGGATCCGGGAAGAGGCCGCAGCCCTCGCGCGGGCCTTCACGCCTCCTCCCCGGCTCGCCGTCATTCTTCTCGGCAGCGACCCCGCCTCGGAGACTTACGTCGAGGCGAAGAAACGGGCCGCCCGTGAGGTCGGGATCCGCGCGGAAACCGTCCGGTTGCCGGCCGGGGCGCCTCCCGAGGCGCTGCTCGACGCGATCGGGCGCGCGAACGGAGATCCCGACGTGGACGGCGTGCTCGTCCAGATGCCGCTCGAGCCGGGACACGACGTCTCCCGGGTCCTCGACGCGATCGACCCGCGAAAGGACGTCGACGGACTGCATCCCGAGAATGTCGGCCTCCTCCACCAGGGCCGTCCGCGCTTCGTGCCGTGCACGCCGGCCGGAATCGTGGCCCTGCTCGACCATTACCGGGTCCCGCTCTCCGGCCGCCGCGCGGTCGTGCTCGGCCGAAGCGGTCTCGTCGGCCGGCCGCTCGCCGCGCTCCTGACCGCGCAGGACGCGACGGTGACGGTTTGCCACTCGCGCACCCGTGATCTGCCCGACGTCTGCCGCGAAGCCGACTTGCTCGTGGCCGCGATCGGACGACCTGGATTCGTGACGTCCGAGTTCGTGCGGCCCGAGTTCGTGCGGCCCGGCGCGACCGTGGTCGACGTCGGCATCAACCGGATCGCTTCGCTCGAGGACGCGCCGCCCAATCTCCGAAAATCCGAACGGATCCGGCAGGCGATCGCGACGAAGGGCCGAGCGATCATTGGGGACGTGGACTTCGACGACGTGTCCGGCGTCGCCGCGGCAATTACCCCGGTGCCGGGAGGCGTCGGACCTCTCACCGTCGCGATGCTGATCCGCAACACGGTCGAGGCCGCCCGGCTGCGCCGCGGCGGCAGAGGAGCCGAGCGGACGTCGTAGCCGACCTCGGTCGAGTCTTGCCTGGGCGGCCCGGCTGCCAATAGGAATAGGATCCGCTCCCAGACCCCTTGCCGAAAAGCCCGCGTCGTCCCGCAGTTCGCGTTTCTTCAGCGGCAACCCTCGCCGCAAACGGAAGGAGTGAGCCATGCAGTCACCACGACTCGCACTGGGAACCGCTCTCGCGGTGCTCTTCGGTCTCACGCTGAGTCACGGCGCTCTCGGTCAGAGGCGCCCGCCTCCCGAAGACGAGATCATGCGTCGCACCCCGCCGCCTCGGCCGACTCCGGTTCCTGTCGCCCCGGCTTCGCAGCCGGCATGGGTCGCATTCGGTGCACGCAACGCGACCGACATCGCCGTCGGGGCGAACGGGGTCGTCTGGATCATCGGAAACGATCCGGCAGGCGCGGCGGACAAGAACATCTATCGGTGGGACGGCAACGCCTTCGAGAAGATGGTGGGACAGGCCGTGCGGGTCGCGGTCGACCCGAACGGCAAGGCCTGGGTCGTCAACTCGTCCGGTTCCATTTTCCGATGGATCGATACGTCCTGGCAGGACATGCCCGGGAAGGCCATAGACATCGGGATCGGCGCGAGGGGCGAGGTCTGGATCCTCGAACCGAACGGAAGTCCCTCCAAGTGGGACGGCAACAACTGGCGACCAATCGGGGGTGGCGGCTTTCGAATCGCGGTCGACCCCTCCGGCAACCCGTGGGTCGCGAACCAGGGCAACCAGATCTGGCGCTGGAAGGGCACGAGCTGGGACCTCCTGCCCGGCAGCGCGAAGGACATCGCGATCGGCCCGGACGGCAGCGTGCTGATCGTCTCGACCACACCGGCGACGGGGGGTTTCCAGATCCAGCGCTGGCGGGACGGCCAGTGGATCCGGGAGAGGGACGCGGTCGGCGCCGGCGTCGCCGCTGGTCCGGCGGGAGCGTTGTACGTCATGCGGGATACGGGAACGGTGCTGCGCGGCGCCTCCTCCTCCGCCGCGCCGGCCCCCGGCGCGCCGCCGGCGGTGGCCGGCACGGCTCCGTCGAACCAGGAGGACCTCTGCTGGAAGAAGACGTACGGCCGCGGCGTCGGGACGGTTCCCACCGCGTGCTCGACCGATTACGACAAGGACGCCGGGCTCTGTTACAAGAAGTGCCCGGCTGGTTACAAGGGCGTCGGTCCGGTGTGTTGGCAGAGCTGTCCGGACGGGTGGCGGGACGACGGAGCCTTCTGCGCGAAGCCCGAGGCTTACGGCCGCGGCGCCGGCTATCCGTGGAAGTTCGGCGATTCCCTGGACGACTCCGGAATGAAGTCGCGCTGTGAAGCCGACAACGGAGCCGGCAACTGCGAGAAGGACGGCGCCATCTTCTACCCGAAGTGCAAGGCGAACTTCCACAAGACCGGCTGCTGTATCTGCTCGCCGGACTGCCCCTCCGGAATGCCCGACATTGGCGTCTCCTGCACGAAGCAGACCTCGACCCGGGGCATGGGAACCGTTCCCAACTGCGGAGCGGGTCTCTCGTACGACGCGGGCCTCTGCTACGAGGCGTGCCCGCGCGACTACGACGGCGTCGGCCCGGTCTGCTGGAGCAAGTGTCCCCCGGACTATCCGTTCCCCTGCGGCGCGGGCTGCGCGGTCAACGAGGCGGCCTGCGCGGCCGCGGTCACGGAAATGACCGTGGAGACGGTCAGCTTCGCGGCGACCATGCTCTCGTTTCCGTTCGGCGGCCCGGGTGCGATGTCGGCTGCGAAGGTGGGAATCTCGGCAGCCAAGGTTGCGGCGAAGACGGGAATCAAGGGGACGCTCGTCGGCGTGAAGACCGCCATCAAGACCAACGCCAAGGCGTTCGCCAAGGCGGCGGTCAAGAGTTATCTCAAGAGCCAGGTGAAGGATCCCAAGAACATCGTCTCGAACGTCTGGTCGGTCGCGGCCATTGCCGGGAAGAAAGGGACGAGCCTCGCCGCGACCAACGCTTCCGCCCGGGAGATGGGCACTCTGAAAACCGAGGGTCAGTTCGACTACACGCTGCTTCTGTCGCTCGATCCCACCGGCTTCGCGTCCATGATCTACAGCTTCGCCAAGTACGGTTCCTGCTCGGTCGAGGATCTCGCGTCGAGCGCTCCGGAGATCGACTTCGGCCCCGGACCGGTCAGCGCGAGCGACGTTCGCACGATCGAGGTGTCGGTTCAGAACCCCACGACGATCACCGAAATCACCTCGTCCCCGTTCCAGGACTGC
>QHVV01000213.1:0-678 GCA_003222385.1 Acidobacteriota bacterium | reverse complement strand
GAAGCCCGGCGATAGGTGCACGATCACCGTCAAGGCCTCGGGACCGGGCAAGATCGTCGGCGAAGTCCACATCTTCACGACCGCGTACGACACCATTCCGTTCGCGATCGGGGTCAAGGCGAATAGCGCGGCGACGTCCGACTGCAATTTTTTGGCGGACGCGGATGATGCCGTCAACCTGTCTTCGATCGCGGGGGTCTGGGCGTGGAACGACGACCAGAGTCAGAAGTTCGTGATCAAGAGCGACGGGACACTCACCTTCAACGGAAACGCCGGGCAGATCAATCTCATCGACCCACTCCAGCGAACGTTCTTCCTGCGCGTGGGATCGGAAAATCGCTCGTACCTCACGCTGAACCCGGAGCACGACCGTTTCACCTTCTCCGCGGGACTCAGAGCCGGGAGCGCCCTCCGGCGGCCGTGGGACTCCCGGTGCAAGCCGGGCGAAGAGTTCTACGCGGGCCTCTGCTACGACGTCCCCGTCGGCTACGAGATCACGGTACCCGGCTTCGTCGGCAAGCCGTGCGCATCGGGGTGGCGGGACGACGGCGTTCAGTGCTATCCGCCCTGGACCGGCGTCAAGGTCGCCTACCAGGCGGACCCCGACGGGGACCTCCCGATGCGGCGCCCGATGCTGGTGACCGAGTGCCCTCACTACTCGACGGTGGACGGAAGCAT
>QHVV01000109.1:47459-50248 GCA_003222385.1 Acidobacteriota bacterium | reverse complement strand
TCCTGAAAGCCGGGTGGAAGATTGGCGCCGGCGGCAAAACCGCCGGCCAGAGAGAGCACGATTCCGGGGGCCAGTAATTGGAAAAATTTCGAACGTTTCACTCGACTCTCGGAAAGCGTTCGCGCGGTCTCACCGCGCGGACGGAAAGTCTGACCTCATTATCGGGTGCGCACACGATCTTAACAGGCGTCGAGGGCAAAAAAAGGCCGCGGCGAACGCCGCGGCCGAATGTGACAGATTCAAGACCTGCTACGGGCTCGGACTCCCGGGCGGCTGAAGCACGGGCCTTTGCTGCTCCCGCTCCGCCCAGACGCGATCCCATCCGAGACGCTGGGCGGTCTCTATGTTCACCGTGCCGTCCGCCTTGTAGGTGCCATTGGCGATCAACCGGTTTCGTATCTCGCCGTCCCAGACCGTCGGCATTCGGGCGTCCGCAGACTTCGGAACATACGACTTGTCCACTTCCACGATCGGTTTGAAATCGCCATAACCGCGGCGGATCCCGTTCACCGTGTAGAAGAACTCAACGTTTCGGGAGCCCCTGACGACGATGCGGTCGAGGCTGATCAAAGCCACCGCAACGCTCGCCATATCGCCGATCGGCGTCACCTGGATGCTCAGCCCGTCCGGCTGCGTCACCATCCGGAAGTCCTCGGGCACGTCGATCGTGGCGATTCCGTTCTGGAACTTCGCCCGACCCCGGAAATACGTTCCCGCCTCGTTCCCTTCGAGGGCAACGTATTTCAGCATCTTCGTGGCGTCCGTCGGGTGTGGCTCCTCGAAACTTACCGTACCGGACTTTGTGATGTTACCGACCCCGCGGACCGCGACCGTCGAAGTGTAGCCGAGGTAGCCTTCAGTTTGGATAGTCCCGGCACCGTCGGTCGAGAAGCCGGCGGTTCCCTCACCCGCAGCAGTGTTACTGGAGATTCCTTTTACGCCCTCACCGGACGACGCGATTCCCATGACTCCGGCGTATCCGCCAGCGCCAATCCCCGCGAAGGCGGCGTCCGCCGAGAATCCGATGACCCCGGCGGCGCCGGAGTTGGTGCTCTGGGTGAAGAAGCGGCCGCCGTAGACCCGGCCCGTGGTCGCGAAAGCGTTGCCGAGTACGCCGGCGGTGTCGTCCGCGTTCGCGTTCGAATAGGTGAAGCCGTTCACCCCGTACGCCTGCGTGGCGGAGGCGCCGCTCACGCCGAGCTGGCCTTCCGCAAAAGTGCCGCCGGCAGGGGTCACGAGGACGCCGACCGTCGCGCGGTTCTGTGCGACACCGGCGACTCCGTTGAACGCTCCTTTACCGACCACTCCGACCGGTCCGCAGCAAACGCTGTCGGTGAAGCCCGGCCCGACGAACCCTAAGACGCCGGCGGAGTTGTTGGAGCTCGCAGCGTTGACGGCGATAATGAGTCCAGTGCCCGGGACGTTCCCCTCCTGAAGGAATGCGTTGCCGTTGTTGTAGATGACCGGGAAGTACCCATTGATGTCGATGATCAGGTCGGTTCCCGAGACTCCTGCGATGACTGTAACCCCGCCCCCCGTTCCGGCGGGCACGATCGCCGCGTTGGCGACCGTCTGTCCGGCGCCGGAGTAGTTCAAGGTCGAGACCGGAGGCTGCGCCCCACCCTGCGGATAGATCAGGATGAATCCGGGTCCCTGGGTATTCGTGGCCGTGATGTTGAGCGAGTAGGAAGCAACGCCGGCAGGAATACCGGTGCAGAGAGGGTCAGAATTCAGGTCGAAGTTGCGGGGTACTCCCCCGGCGAGCGCGGGCGTACCGTATCCAGCCGGAAATCCTGCCTGACGCGTGTCGACGAGCCGGCACGGCGCGACCCCGACGAACCCGGTTCCCGGCGTTACGTCGGTCATGGTCGTGATCCCGCCTTGAGAACCGGAGGCGTGGTACGGAGGGACCGTCCAGTTCGTCAGGGGGATGTCTACCGCCATGAGCACGCTCGAGGTGAGAAGAACGGCGAGAAGGACGAAACCGAATCTTTTCGGGGAAGATTTCATGCGACCTCCAAAGTAATTACCGACACGAAACATCCACCGAGTCGTTCGAAATTGGGTCTGCTCTCGCCTCCTTTCGAATCCGAACCGTCCGGGCGGCCTCCCGGGACAGAACCCAGCCAGCCCGCCGGGGCGGTTCGCGGGAAGTGGTTTTTCGATGGAGCCTCTGGATCACCTCCAGGTCCGCTGAATCGAATGGTAGTCCCGGGCAATGCGGGCCGCAATGAATTTTCGCGTCGAAGAAGTCGTTGCGTCAGGCTTCGGGCTGCGGCTCCCGCGAAACGAGGCGGACGTCCGCGTCCACCATCATGCGGACGAGCTCGGCAAAGCTGACCCGCGGAGTCCAGCCGAGCTCTTCCCGAGCCCGCCGCGGGTTCGAGATCAGCAGGTCCACCTCGGCGGGCCGGACGAGCTTCGGATCGATGACGACGTGCGTGCGCCAGTCCAGTCCGAGGTGTGCGAAGGCGGCGTCGACGAACTCCTGCACGGTGTGGGTTTCGCCGGTGCCGATGACGTAGTCCTGCGGCTCGGCCTGCTGGAGCATCAGGCGCATCGCCTCGACGAAATCGCCCGTAAAGCCCCAGTCCCGGCGGGCGTCGAGGTTTCCGAGCTTCAGATCCTTCTGCCTGCCGGCGGCGATACGCGCGGCGGCGAGGGTGATCTTGCGAGTCACGAACTCGGTCCCGCGGCGCGGCGACTCGTGGTTGAAGAGGATCCCCGATACCGCGTACATCCCGTAAGACTCCCGGAAATTGACTGTGATCCAGTGGCCGTAGAGCTTC
>QHVV01000109.1:14941-47296 GCA_003222385.1 Acidobacteriota bacterium | reverse complement strand
TGGGAGAACGACGCCGGGACGAAAGACTGCGCGGCGAGGTTGTAGATCTCGTCCGGCTGGGCTTCCGCGACCGCATTGATGAGCGAGTTCTGGTCGAGGAGGTCGCCGTTCAGGAGCTCGATGGAGTCGACGAGGTGCGCGACCCGCTCGAGGTTGCGGATGCTCGTGCGGCGGACGAGCCCGAACACCTTGTAGCCCTGCCCGAGCAGGTGCTCGGCCAGGTAGGAGCCGTCCTGACCGTTGATGCCGGTGATGAGCGCGGTCTTCATCCTCGTCTCCTGACTGCGGTGGGCCGGGAGTATATGGGCCGCGGCTCTGCCGGATTCCCGGTTCGCTAGAATCGCGACGTGGCTTCCCGCGCCGAAGCGATTCCGGTTCGAGGCGGCGTTCGAGAGCGTCCGGATGCCCGGTCCTCGTTCATCGCGGGCCGGGTCCCCGACAACTTCTGGATCATTCTTTCGCCGTTCGTGGCGCTCGGCGTGATGGCGGCGGCCTGGAAGTGGTCGGGCCTCTCGGACCTCGCCGTCTTCTCGATCCTGTTCGGCCTGATCGTGACGGGGCACCATGTGCCCGGTTGGATCCGGGCCTTCGGGGAGCCCGCGGTCTACGAGCGGCACAAGGCGCGCCTCTGGGTCTCTCTCGCCGCGGTTCCGGCGCTCGTCGTCCTGCCCGCGATCTACGGTCTGGGCGTCGTGGGACTGACGATCGCCGCGGCCTTCGACCTGTGGCACGTCGCCATGCAGCAGCACGGCTTCGGGCGCATCTACGCGGCTAAAGCCGGCGACGTCGCAAGGCGCTCGGCCCGGCTCGACCTCATCTGCGTCCTGACGTGGTACGTCACGGTGGTCGCCTGGTCCGACTCCTGGATGGAGGGGATCGCGCGCTCGTTCCGCAAGGCGGGACTCCCGATCTTCGACCTGCTGTCCCGCGGCGCGTGGCGCGGGATCCAGATCGTGCTCCTCGCGATCAGCCTCGGCCTCCTGGCGGCCTACGTGGCCAACGCCGTCGCGGTCTGGAAAACCAGGAGGATCACGACCCCCAACAAGCACCTCCTCCACCTCGCGGCTTTCTCGGTTCTCATCTGGACGTATCAGTTTCCGAGCTGGTATCGCGCACAGTCGGTCCAGAACCTCTTTCACGCCTCGCAGTACTTCTTCATGGTCTGGATCTACGGGAACCTCTCGATCCGCCGCGACGCGACCCGACCCGGCGCGCTCTACCGCAGGCTTTTCGGAAGCCGCCGCGGAATCCTTCTTTTCGCCGGACTCGCGGCGCTCTACGGCGTCGGGGCCTACTTTCTCTATTCGTCGGGATACCGGCTGATCGGAGCGGACGCCAACCGGACGATGCAGGTGATCGGCTCGATCGCGCTGACGTCGCTTCTGCTCCACTTCTACGTGGACTCGTTCATCTGGAAAGTTCGATCCAAAGAGGTCCGGGCGGCGCTGGCGATTCGTGAAGGGGAACCGGCCACGGTTCCCGTGCGGCCCGTTTCTCCGAAGGCCTTGCAGGTGCGGGACGCGGTCCACGCAGTCGCCTATTTCGGAATCCCGATCCTTCTCATCGCGATCATCGGAACCGGCCGCCGCAACTTTCCGGTCGAGCACGAGCGGGCGCAGATCGCCCACGAGACGAGCCTTTTCCCGCGCAGCGCCTACGGCCACTTCAACTACGGCAAGGCCGCGCTCGAGGCCAGGGACCCGAGGACAGCCCGCCGGGAGCTGTCGGCGGCATTCGCGCTCGCGCCCACGTTCGAGGGGCCGGCCCGCATGCTGGCCGACCTCGACGGGCGGGAAGGCAACCACGACGCGGAGATCGAACATGCGCGGGCCGCCGTCCGAGCCGAGCCGAAGGACGGCCAGCTCCGCTATCTCTTCGCGACTGCCCTCGGGCGCCAGAAGCGTCTGGACGAGGCGGAGAGCGAATACCGAGAGGTCATCCGTTTGCGGCCCGCCTTCGCGGGGGGGTATGAGGGCGTCGGCGTCATCCTGAAGTGGCGGGGCCGGCTCGAAGAGGCCGTGCCGTATTTCCGAAAGGCCGCGTCCCTCGACCCGAACTACTCCGCCGCCTATTGCGATCTCGCCGGGGCCCTGGCAACTCTCGGGCAGACCTCCGAAGCCCTGGCGATCCTCCACAATTTCCAGGAGCGCCATCCGGGAGACCGGCTGGCCGCGGATCTGGAGACGGCGATCCGGGCCGACGCGGCGGCGAAGCCAGCGCCGGTTCCGTGAGAGTGTAAAGCTTACTTTACATCGCGGGGCCCGCCCGCTGCTGCTAGCACTCAATGGCGAGGAGTGCTAATATCCACTCTCGTCCCGGCCGTCGCGCGACGTCTCCGGGGCAAATCCGAAGACCTGAGACAGGAGGAAAGGAATGAAGATTCGTCCGCTCTACGACCGAATCCTCGTGAAGCGCGTGGAAGACAAAGAGACGCGCCGCGGGGGCATCATCATCCCCGACACCGCCAAAGAGAAGCCGATGGAGGCGGAAGTCGTCGCCGTCGGAAAGGGCAAGATCAACGAGGACGGCAAGCAGTTCCCTCTCGACGTCAAGAAGGGCGACCGCATCCTCATCGGCAAGTACGCCGGAACCGAAATCAAGATCGAAGAGGAAGAGCACCTGATCCTCCGCGAGGACGAAGTGCTCGCCGTCATCGAAAAGTAAGGAGAACAGAAAGCATGGCAGCGAAGACGATTTCCTACGGCGAGGAGGCGCGCCAGCGCATCCTCCACGGCGTCAACAAGCTCGCGGACGCCGTCAAGGTCACGCTCGGCCCCAAGGGCCGCAACGTGGTCATCGAGAAGAAGTTCGGATCACCCACGATCACCAAGGACGGCGTCACCGTCGCCAAGGAGATCGAGCTTCAGGACTCGCTGGAGAACATGGGTGCCCAGATGGTCCGCGAGGTCGCTTCGAAGACCTCGGACGTCGCCGGCGACGGGACGACGACCGCGACGGTGCTCGCCCAGGCGATCTACCGCGAGGGCATCAAGAACGTCACGGCCGGAGCCAACCCGATGGAGTTGAAACGCGGAATCGATCGGGCGGTGAAGGCCGCGGTCGAGGCGCTCGACAAGCTCTCGAAGCCGGTCGAGGGCAAGGACATCGCCCACGTCGGCACGATCTCGGCGAACAACGATTCGGAGATCGGCAAGATCATCGCCGAGGCGATGGACAAGGTCGGCAAGGACGGCGTGATCACGGTCGAGGAGGCGAAGGGCCTCGAGACCACCCTCGAAGTCGTCGAGGGGATGCAGTTCGACCGCGGCTATCTCTCGCCCTACTTCATCACGGACTCCGAGCGGATGGAGTGCGTTCTGGAGAACGCGAAGGTCCTGCTCTACGAGAAGAAGATCTCCAACATGAAGGACCTCCTGCCGATCCTGGAGCAGATCGCGAAGCAGGGCAAGCCGTTGCTCATCGTGGCCGAGGACGTCGAGGGAGAAGCTCTCGCGACGCTCGTGGTCAACAAGCTGCGCGGCACGCTCCAGTGCGCGGCCGTCAAGGCGCCGGGCTTCGGTGATCGCCGCAAATCAATGCTGGAGGACATCGGCATCCTGACCGCCGGCAAGCTCATCTCCGAGGACCTCGGCATCAAGCTCGAGAGCGTCAAGTGGGAAGACCTCGGCGACGCGAAGAAGGTCACCATCGACAAGGACAACACCACGATCGTCGTGGACGACCGCTCCAAGAAGAAGCAGGAGGCGGTAGCGGGCCGCGTCAAGCAGATCCGGCAACAGATCGAGGACACGACTTCGGACTACGACCGCGAGAAGCTGCAGGAGCGGCTGGCGAAGCTCGTCGGCGGCGTGGCGCTCATCAAGGTCGGGGCTTCGACCGAGACCGAGATGAAGGAGAAAAAGGCCCGCGTCGAGGACGCGATGCACGCGACCAAGGCGGCCGTCGAGGAGGGCATCGTGCCCGGCGGCGGTGTGGCTCTCCTCCGCGCGATGGACGCCGTCGAGAAGTCGGCGTCCGGCATGTCGAGCGACGAGAAGATCGGCGCCCGGATCGTCGTCCGCGCTCTCGAGGAGCCGACTCGCCAGATCGTCAACAACGCCGGAGCCGAGGGCTCGGTGGTCATCAACGAGTTGAAGAACCGCGGCGGGAACTTCGGCTTCAACGCCAACAACGAGAAGATCGAAGACATGTTGAAGTCCGGCATCATCGACCCGACCAAGGTCACCAAGAACGCTTTGCAGAACGCGGCTTCCATCGCCGGCCTGATGCTCACGACCGAGGCGCTCGTCTCCGAGATCAAGGAGAAAGAGAAGGCCCCGGCCGGGATGGCCGGCGGCGGCGGAATGGGCGGGATGTACTGATCGGTTTCTTTCGATTCCAAAACGAAGCCCCCGGCGCGAGCCGGGGCCTTTTCTTTGTCCGGGGAAGCCGAGGGACTAGGGCGTCACTGGCTGCGGAGCGGCTTGCGGCGCGGGCCGCGAACGCTCCTCCCAGACCTTGTCCCAGCCGAGCTGCCGCGCAGTCTCCGTATTGACCGTTCCATCTTCCCGGTAGGTTCCGTTTTGGATGAGCAGCCGTTTTTGCGCGGAGCTCAACCACCCCGGCATCTTCGCGTTGGCCGACCGGGGCAGAAAGTCGCTGCTCCGAATCGGGGAAACGTCCTTGAAGCTGGCGCGAACGCCCTGGACCAGGTACGAGAACTCCACGTTGCGGGACGCCTGAACGACGATCTCGTTCAAGTCCATCTTCAGGACCGCGAAGGTCGCCATTGCCCCGATCGGCGTGATCTGGACGGTCAGCCCCTCCGGATCCGTCACGAATCGGAAATGCTCGGGCACAGGAATCCGCGCCATGCCGTTCTGGAACTTCGCGCGCCCGCGGAAATACGTCCCGGCCTCTGGCCCCTCGAGCGAGATGTAGGCGATTTCCTTGGTCGCGTCGGTCGGATGCGGATCGAGGAAGAACTTGGCACCGGTCGCGCCGATGTCGCCACCCCCGAAGACCGCCCACGGTGCGCTGCCGCCGCCGGGGTCCGTTCCGAAACTGGTTGCAAGTGCGCCGTATCGGATCTCGGCGCCGAAGCCGTCCACCAGAGATCCTGCGACTCCCTCACCTCCGCCCAGGAAGTTTCCGCTAATCCCGAGCACGCCCTCTCTCCCCTCCCCACGAACGCCCGCCGAAGAGTAGCTGCCGGCCGGATTGACGAATCCCGTTTGCCCGATCACTCCTGCCTTGTTGGCGATCTCTGTTGCGACTCTCCCGACGACGCCGTAGCCCGTCGGCGCTTGGCCGAGGACGCCCCACCCGCTACCGGCCTGGGATCCCCAAACGCCGACGCCCGAAGACCCCGTGCCGTCGTTGATGCCGCGAACGCCGGCCGAAGCCGATCCAGCTGACGTCGTCGAGATACTCCCCTCGACGCCATAGGCGCCCGAGGCGGTCGAGAGATTTCTCCCTTGGACCGCCCCACCAGTCGATGTGATCTGCGCAAAAAGCCGGACGCCTGGGTTGTACTCGCCAGTGAAGTACCCGTTGATGTCGATAATCAAGTCGGTGCCAGAAACTCCTGCGATGACGGTCACACCGCCGCCCGCTCCGGCCGGAACGATCGCTGCGTTCGCGATCGTCTGGCCGGCAACGTAGTTGACCGTCGAGACGGTCGGTTGGGTGCCTCCTTGAGGGTAGATGAGGATGAATCCGGGACCTTGAGTATTCGTAACAGTGATGTTGAGCGAGTATGCTTCCACCGCGGCGGGTATGCCCGGGCACTGCGGGTCGGAATTCAAGTCGAAGTTGCGTGGCGAGCCCTGGCTCAGCGACGGGGGCCCGTATCCTGCCGGGAAGTTCGGTGTCGTCGCCGCACGGGTGTCCACGAGCCGGCACGGATCGACTCCGACGAAACCAATTCCGGGAGTAATGTCCCCCATCGTGGTGAGTCCCCCGGAGGCTTCCGCACGATGATATGGCGGGACCGTCCAGTTCGAGAGAGGGAGATCGACGGCGAGGAGCGCGCCGCCGACGAGTACCCCTGCCAGTAACGAAAGAGAGAACTTTGACATCGAGAGCTTCATTGAACGTTCTCCATATTGTTGGTCATGATCGCAACCTGATTCGGCTTTCGAGATCGGATGCTCGAATTCGCGACCTGCACTCCCGAGGCATCCTGCGAATCCACGACCTCCTTCCGTGACAAAACGGCCGCGGGAGATGTCTGCAAAACCTGCCTTCCGTGTCACGATTCAAGAGACGGATTCCGTTGCCGGATGACCGGCGCGCGATTGAAAAGATCATATCGCTGCCGTCGGAAGAGGCGCTTCCGAGGTCCGGTGCGACTCTGGTCGAGAAGGAGCTCCGTGGCCCGGCCTGCCCGCGAGCGACCGACGCAGGAACAGCAACGGAAAGCGAAGGCCTCGGCGAACGGGCCGTGGGCCCTTGTCGCCTGGCGAAGACCAGCAAGGTGCGACGGTCTTCCGGAACCTATACTTCCGACACGATGAGCTCAGTCGGCGCCAGGGATGCCTCGCCGCTATCGTTCGGTGCGTCCACAACGCCCTGGATCTTCGGCAAGGTCGTCTTCGACCTTCGTCGCATGAACCGGTCGAGACTTTGAAGCGCAAGCCGGCAAGGTGAGTTCCGTGGGAGCCCGCGTGTCCGCGGTCATCGTCCACTACAAGACGCCGGAGGAGACGACCGAAGCCGTGAAGGCGCTCGCCGCGGCCGCGCCGGACGTCGAGGTCGTCGTCGTCGACAACGCATCGGGGGACGACATCGCGCGACGCCTGCAGGCCGAGACGCCGGCGGCCCGGCTCCTCGTCGAAGCGCGAAACGGCGGCTACGGCGCGGCCTGCAACCGCGGGGCGCGAGAAACGAGCAGACCCTTTCTCCTGATGCTCAATTCCGACTCGTTCGTCCAGGCCGGTGCGGTCGAGGCGCTCGTCGCGGCGCTCGACGGTGATCCGCGCGCCGCCGCCGTTGGGCCGCGTCTGACGAACCCGGACGAAACTCTCCAGCCGTCGATTCTGAGACTTCCGACGCTGTGGCGCGTCTTCTGCGAGAGCTCGGGCCTCGCGTTTCTCTCGGGCGGAAGGGGACCGCTGCGCGGGCACTCCGCGACCCGCGAAGGCCACTCGCGACCGCAGTCCGTCGAATGCGTCAAAGGTGCTGCAATCCTGATCCGACGGTCCGCGTTCGAGGAGGTCGGCGGATTTGACGAAAGCTTCTTCCTCTACGCCGAAGAGAGCGACCTCTGCGCCCGGCTCCGGCGGCGCGGCTGGCGCATTCTTTTCGAGCCGTCCGCACGCGTCGTCCACAAAGGCGGCCGCTCCGGAGGCGACGCGCTCTTCGGGCAGCTTCACGAGGGGCTCGCGCAACACGTTGCCCGCCATCAGGGCACCATAGCGGCGCGGCTCGCACGACTCGTTCTGCGGGCGGGCGCCGCGGCCCGCTACGCGATCTCCCTCCTGACGCCGGGGGAGCGCGGGCGGCTTCGACGCTCCCGGTACCGCGCCGCTCTCGCCGGGCCGCCCCGGAGGGCATGAAGCCGCTCCTTTACGCGATCTGCCCGCGTCCGCCCCATCCCACGCGGGACGGGTCGGCGATCCGCAATTTTCACCTCCTGCGAGCCGTCGCCGACGACTTCCGCGTCCGCGCCTTCGTCCTCCTTCCGCCTCACCTGCGCGAGCTGCCTCAGGAGCTCCCGGCGGGCGTCGAAGGGGAGCGCTTTCCCCAGTCGGCCGTTCCCGTGCGGCGCGCGGCGGCGCTGGCGGCGAGCGCGGTCGGGCGCGCGTACTCCCCGTTTCTCTATCGTTCCCGGCCTCTCGCGGCCCGCCTTCGAAATCTCGCGTCGACGGAGAAGCCTTCCTGGATCGTCGCGCACTCCTACCACGTCGCGCCGCTCGCGCCCGACGAGTTCGGCCCGCTCTGGATCGACTTTCACAACCTCGATTCGGAGCTCTGGCGCCGCATGGGGGAGAGCGCCTCGTCGCGGTTCGCGCGGGCATTCGCGCGGTCGCAGGCGCCCCGCGTCTCGCGCGTCGAGGCGAGCCTGGTCGCCCGCGCGGCCGGGATCTCCTGCGTGTCGCAGCGCGAAGCGTCGCTCCTCGCTCGGCTCGCCCCCGACGTGCCGCGCGTGCTCGTTCCGAACGGGGTGGATCTCGAGCGGTACCCGTTCCGCGGCGAGCCCGCGCGCGAGGAGATCGTGTTCTACGTGGGGGACCTCGCCTGGCCTCCCCACGCGCAGGGAATGGCCTGGTTCCGAAGAGAGGTCTGGCCGCTCGTGGGCCGAGCCCGGCCGTCCGCGCGCGCCGAAGTCCTCGGCCGCGGCGCCCCCATCGCCACGAACGAGGAGGAGCGGTTCGCCTTTCTCGGCGAAGGAGGCGACACGCGCCCGCACTGGGCGCGCGCGGCGGTGGCGGTCGTGCCGCTCCAGGCAGCGGCCGGCACGAGGCTGAAAATCCTGGAGGCCGCGGCGTGCGGCGTCCCGGTCGTTTCCACGTCCGTGGGAGCGGAGGGCCTGGAGCTCTCCGACCCGGGCGAGATCCGGATCGCCGACGACGCAGAACGCTTCGCCCGCGCGGTCACGGAGCTCCTTGCGGATGCCGAGGCGCGGCGGCGGCAGGCGGTGGCCGCCCGACGTCGCGTCGAAGCGCTCTACGGCTGGGACTCCATCGGGCGGTCTTTCTCCCGCGAGCTCCGGCGCCGCGCGGAGACCCGCCGTTGACCGGAGCGGCGACCGGTCTCGCGGCTCTCGCGCTCCTCCTCGTCGCCTGGTCGTACTGGGGATATCCCGCCTTTCTCTCGCGCCTCGCGCGAAGTGTTCCCGTTCGGACGATCGATCCCTCGCCGGCCCTTCCATCGGTCGAGGTCGTGATCGCCGCCCACGATGAAGAGGCGTCGATCGGCCCCCGGGTCCGGAACCTGCTCGCGCAGGAGTACGTCCGCGGTCTCGCGATCGCGGTCGGCTGCGACGGTTGCGGCGACGCCACCGCGGAGCGCGCTCGCGCCGCGGGGGACGGACGGGTCCGGGTCGAGGAGTTCGACCGCCGCCGCGGAAAAGCCGCGGTCGTCAACGACCTCGTTCGGACGTCGAGCGCGGAGGTCCTCGTTTTCACCGACGCCAACTCGGAATTCCAGCCGGACGCCGTGGCGCGCCTGGCGGCATCGTTTTCGAATCCCGAAGTCGGTGCCGCGTGCGGCAGGCTCGTCCTCATCGCGCCGCCGGGAAGCGGAGCGACGCCCGAAACGGAGTTCTGGGACCGCGAGACGGGATTGAAAGAGATCGAGGGAAAGCTCGGCGTGTGCCTGGGCGCCAACGGCGCGATCTACGCGGCCCGCCGGGAGCTCGTCGAACCGCTCCCAGACGGCGCCGTCCTGGACGATTTCCTGATCCCCGCGCGAATCGCCCGGTCCGGCCGGAAGGTGGTCTTCACGGGCGACGCCGTTGCGCGCGAGACGGCGCCCGCGAACGTCGCGGCGGAAACGTCGCGCCGATTCCGGATCGGTCTCGGTGCGGGCGACGTGCTGCGGCGGGAGACCTGGCTGTTCGACGTCCGCCGGCGGCCGCTCCTCGCTCTCGCATTCCTTTCGCGGAAAGCGTCACGCTGGCTCGCGCCGGTCCTGGCGCTCGGGGCGCTTCTCTGCGCGCTCGGTTCCTCCATGCTGCGCCCCTTCGCGCTCGCGGCCATCGCGGTGCTCGTCGTTCTGGCGGCTTCGGTCCGCCTCCGGCCGCGCCTCGCCGGCCGGCCGGGCAGGCTCTATTATTTCGGCGTGATCAATCTCGCGCTCGCCGCGGGCGTCGTCGCGGGACTCGCGGGCTATCGGAGACCCGCCTGGAAACGGACCGCTCGTTGACCGGAGCGTCGGCCGTCGATCGGGAGCGACGGACGGCGGTTCGGATCGGAAAAGAAAGCTCGATGAAGCGGTCGCATACCGCGTTCCGGCTCGCGGCCCTCGCGGGCGACGCGGCGATTTCGCTCGCCGCGCTCTACGGAGCGTTCTTCCTGCGGACTCGCGTCCCGCTTCCGGGCACGGAGACGCTGCTCCCCGCCAGCCACGTGCGCTTCGGGATCTGGAACGTCGCCCTGATCCTGGCCGTGCAGGTGTTCTCGCTATGGTTCATCGGGCTCTACGGAGAGCACGAGCGCTTCCGGGAGCCGCCCGCGCGGCTGCTGCTGCCAGCTCTCTTTCTCCAGCTGCTCACGCTCGCTTCGTTCTACTTCCTGGCGCCCGCGTACTCGTTTCCGCGGTCCGTGCTGGTCGGATACCTGGTCGGCGACGGGATCCTGCTCGCCGCGTGGCGCGCCGCGCTCGACCGGCTCTTCCCGCTGCCGCGCCGGCGGGCGCTCGTCGTCGGGACGGGGCCCGCCGCGGCGCGGATCGCGGAAACGGTCCGGCGTCACCCCTGGAGCGGAGTCGAGATCGTCGGCGTCGTCGCCGAAAGCGCCTCCGACTCGCCGGAGGCCGCCGTGGCGAACGCCTCGGAGGCGATCCGCGCGTTGCCTTACCTCGGGGCGGTCGACCGGCTGGCGGAAATCGTGGAGAACGAGAGGGTCGACGAGGTCATCCTGGCGCGGGAGGAAACGTCCTGGCGGGACCGGATCTCGGAGGCGATTCCGGAAGGCTGGCGGGCGGACCTGCTCGTCTGGCCTTCGCCGTTCGAGACGATGATCGGAAGACTGCGCTTCCGGATCGTGGGGGATCTCCCGCTGCTGGAGGCGCGGCGACAGCCGTTCCGGCCGCTCGGCGCCTTCGTCAAGCGCGCCTTCGACGTCGTGGTCGCGTCGACGCTTCTCCTTCTTCTGTCCCCGGTGCTCGCGCTCGCCGCGCTCGCCGTGCTCGGCACGTCGGTCGGAGGCGTCTTCTATCGCCAGACGCGGGTCGGCCGGGGCGGGCGTCTCTTCGAGCTGTGGAAGCTTCGCACGATGCGAAGGGGCGCGGAGGTCGAGACGGGCGCGGTCCTCGCCTCCCCCCGGGATCCCCGCATGACGCGCATCGGTCGGTCGTTGCGCTCCGCGCGAATCGACGAGATCCCGCAGCTCTGGAACGTCCTCGGCGGAGACATGAGCCTCGTGGGCCCTCGACCGGAGCGTCCCGAGTTCACGCGCGAGTTCACGCGGACCGTGCCGGGATGGGCCCTGCGCCAATCCGTGCGGC
Organism: Acidobacteriota bacterium; assembly: GCA_003222385.1. Lineage (GTDB taxonomy): Bacteria > Acidobacteriota > Thermoanaerobaculia > UBA5066 > Gp7-AA6 > Gp7-AA6. The sequence continues at coordinate 36,184 of QHVV01000109.1, read as the reverse complement.
CCGGGCTGACCGGACTCGCGCAAGTTTCCGGCGAGTACTCGACGGAGCCCGAGATCAAGCTGCGGTACGATCTCGCCTACTTGAACAACTGGTCTTTCGGGCTGGATCTCTCGATCCTGCTCAAGACCCTGCGCGTGATCCTGACGCGGCGAGGGGTGTAGCCATGGGCCGGCACGGCAAGATCGCCGTCGTCATGCCCGCGTACAACGCGGAGCGCACGCTCGAGAAGACGTTCGCCGACATCCCGGTGGGCTCCGTGGACGACGTCATCCTCGTCGACGACTCTTCACGCGACCGCACGGTCGAGATCGCGCGGCGGCTCGGCCTTCACGTCGTGGTCCATCCGAAGAACCGCGGCTACGGGGGGAACCAGAAGACCTGCTACCGCACGGCGCTCGATCGGGGAGCCGACATCGTCGTGATGGTCCACCCCGACCACCAGTACGACCCGCGGGTCATCCCGGACCTGCTGGAAACCCTGCAGCGTTCCGGATGCGACGCGGTGTTCGGCAGCCGGATGCTCGGGGGCCGGCCGATCCAGGGCGGAATGCCGAAGTGGAAGTACCTCGGTAACATCCTTCTGACGGCGGTCGAGAACTCGACGTTCCTGATCTACCTGACCGAGTACCACAGCGGGTTTCGCGCCTACACGCGCCGGTACCTCGAGGCTGTCAACTTCGAGGCAAACTCGGACGGATTCGTCTTCGACACGGAGATCATCGCGCAAGGCATGGCGCACGGCCTGACGATCCGCGAGATCCCGATCGAGACGCGGTACTTCGACGAAGCGTCTCAGATCGCTTTCGGACCTTCGGTGCGTTACGGGCTGGCGATCCTGAAGACGATGGGTCTCTTCAAGCTCCACGAGTGGGGGGTCTGGTCGAGCCGGATCTTCCGGACCGCGGCGCCGCCGACCGTGCCCGCCCCGCTTCCCGGCCGCGAGACCCGGGACTCCTCCGGCTGATCGCGGATCGCGGTCCCGTTCAATCCGCTCGCGCCGGCGGCGCCGCGAGCCTCCCCGCAGCCAGCTCTTTCTCCATCCGGTGGAGCTCGGCCTCGATCGATCCGGCAAACTCCTTGGGCACCGCGCGCAGGAGGGCGGGGCTGATCCAGACCGCGCGGAGAAACGAAGCCTCCGCCGCGAACCGCTTTTCGGCCAGCGAGTGCGCGCGGCCCACGTTCAGGTGGATCTCGGCCCTCTCCTCGATCGCCAGCGCTTCCCGGTAATAGTCGAGCGCGCGGTCGGCGTTGCCGTTGACGAGCTGGCAGGAGCCGGCGAGCGTCCACCCGCGGGTGTCGCCCGGCAGATCGGAGGCGGCTGCGAGGGCGGCGTCGGTGATCCGGTCGAGGATCGCCGGCGCACCCTGGACTTCGGTCGGCCGGTCGATCACGTACTCGAACGCCGCGCTCGCCGCGCCCAGCCGACGTTCCGCGCGGTAACGCGGGACCTCGGGCCGGAAGAGGAAAGCGAGCACGGCGCCCAGTCCGATCGCGCGCGCGACCCTCATGGCGGGAACGCCTCTTCGCGTCTGGCCGCCGCGATCCTCCAGCTGCGACCGGCCGCGAGCAGGAGCGGCGTCGCGGAGATCGGACGCTGCATCGGGAACCACGTGAGCGCGGCCGCGGCGCCGGCGGCCAGAATCCCCAGCAGGATCGCCCGTTCGGCGCGAGAAGTCGCGGGATCGGCCGTCCGCCGCGCGAGACCGGCGACCAAGGCGGCGAATGCCGCGATCGCCGCGAGCCCGCCGGGAAGGCCCGTCTCCGCGAACGCCTGCAGGTAGTCGCAGTGCGCCTCCGAGTAGGAGCTCGTCAGCAGAGGGTTGACGTACCGGCGTCGGGCGCGGATCTCGGCCTGGAGCCGGTGCGGGACGAACTCCGCCGCGTACGTCCCGGGGCCCCAACCGAGGAGCGGCCGTTCACGGGCCATGTCCAGGGCGGCCACCCATGCTCCGGTCCGGTACGTCGTCAACCGGTCCCAGTCGCCCGCGCGGACCATCCCCGCGGTCTCGGCGATCCGGTGGCGCAGCGGCGCCGAGAAGGCCGCCGCAGCGGCGAGCGCCGCCACGACCGCGACCATCGCGAGAATCGAGCGCCGTCCGAAGCGGACCGCGAGGAGCACGACTCCCCCCGCCGCGAGAGACACGAGCGCCGTCAGATTCCGATTCACGACGAGCCCCGCCAGAAAGAGGAGAAGCGCGGCGACCGCGGCGGCGCGGACCGGCCGGGACCGGGCCGACAGTCCGAGACCGAGAGCCAGAACGGCGCCGATCGCCAGTGCGAGGGCGAGGTACCCGACGTTGCCGGCGAGAGCGCCGGTCTCGTTTCGGGTTCCGAAGGTCTGGAGCTTGAACGGGCTGTGGCCGCGGCTCTGGGCAAGCGAAAGCGCGGCGTTGGCCGCCGTCGCTGCCAGGAGAGACCCGACGAGCAGGCCTTTCCCTCGCGCGGCGGCGCGCGTCGCGCCGAGCGGAACGAACAGCGCGTAGAGGAGGATCGTTCGAAACGTATCGAGCGACGCGGATCGGAAAGGAGAGGCGACCGCCGCGATCCCGCACCAGAGGAGGGCGAAAGAAAAGGCGGCGAGCGCGACGCGGGCGGGCAACGGGATCTCCCGCCACGCCCGGACCCATCCGAAAGCGCCGCGCCCGAGGCCGAAGGCCGCGAATGCGCACACCGCCGCGCCCGCGAGCGCGACGAGCCGCTTGGGCGCTTCGAAGGAGGCGTACGCCCCGGGGTCGACGAAGAGAGAGGTTCCGACGACGACGAACACGAGGCCGATCACCGTCACGCCGTCCGCGAAAGGAATCCGAACGACAGCCGGCGAAGGAGGACGCGCGACGGCGCGCGCGCTCGGAGCTCGAGCGGACCTCCGCGCGTGGCCTCTTTTCGCCATGGCGCGCGATGTTATGACGGTATGCTTTTGCCCCCGTGAGCTCTCCGGCGCCGCGCCCGCGTCACGTTTCTCTTCCCATCTGGGTGATGCGCCACCAGAGCGAGGTCTTTCTCGGAGGCGCGGCGGTCGTCCTTCTCGCCGCGGCGCTCGTGGGATTCATCGGGTCGGCCGTCGCGGCGCGGTTCGACAGCCGGCACTGGAATCTCCCCTCGCGGATCTACTCGGATCTGACCCTGCTCGAGCCCGGCAGCCCCGGATCCGCGGATCGCCTGGTCGCGAAGTTGGAAAGGCTCTTCTACGAAAAGTCGGCGGACTCCCCGGAAAGGCCGGGACACTACCGGCGCTCGGGGGACGCCGTCGAGCTTTTCACGCGCGACTTCTTCTATCCGGGGCGGCAGTTTCGCGGGTACCGGGCGCGGATCTCCTTCGCCGGGGACGTCGTACGCTCGGTCGTGGACGAGCACGGCGACGCGCTCCCCGCCCTCGTCGTCGAGCCGGAGCGGCTCGGCGCGGTCTTCGGCGAAGAGTTCGAAGATCGGACCCTGGTCCGTCTGGAAGAAGTCCCGCAATCGCTGACGGACGCCATTCTCGTGACGGAGGACCGCGACTTCTACCGGCATTCGGGAGTTTCGATCAAGAGGACGTTCGGTGCGATTCTGGCGACCATGCGCGGCGGCACCGTGCAGGGCGGTTCGACGCTCACGCAGCAGCTCGTCAAGAACGTCTATCTGACTCCGGAGCGCACGCTGCGCCGCAAGGCGGTCGAGGCCGCGATGGCCGTCGTGCTCGACGCGCGGTACTCGAAAGATCAGATCCTCCAGGCCTATCTGAACGAGATCTATCTCGGCCAGCACGGCTCGATCGCGATCAAGGGCGTCGGCGAGGCCGCCCGGTTCTACTTCGGCAAGCAGGTTTCGGATCTCGACCTCGCCGAGTCCGCGACGATTGCGGGAATGATCAAGGCTCCCAACTCCTACTCGCCGTTCCGGAGCCCGGACCGTTCACGCGACCGGCGCAATCTCGTGCTGGCGCAGATGCTGGAGCAGAAAAAGATCGGCCGGCCCGAGATGGAGTCGGCGATCGCATCCCCGCTCGTGCCGCGCGTGCGCCGAGCGCAGAAGATCATCGCGCCGCACTTCGTGGACTTCGTCAAGGCGGAGCTGACCGAATCGTACGGCGGCAAGCTCCGCACGCAAGGCCTCCAGATCTACACCACGCTCGACGTCGATCTGCAGCAGGCCGCACAGAGGGCGGTCACGGGAGGCCTGGCGGCGCTCGAGAATCGGTATCGGCGCCTCGCGGTCGCGGCGCGGCATGCTCCGCTGCAGGGCGCCTTGATCCAGCTCGAGCCGCAGACCGGCGCGGTGAAGGTGCTGGTCGGCGGGCGCGACTACCGCCTGTCGCAGTTCAACCGCGTGACCCAGGCGCACCGCCAGCCCGGTTCGCTCTTCAAGCCTTTCGTCATGCTCTCCGCGTTCGCGCGCCGGGACCTTTCGCCGCCGGTGACTCCCGCGACGATTCTCTCGGACTCGCCGATCACCGTCGAATGGGGCCACCGGCGAGCGTCCGAGCGCTGGACCCCGCGAAACTACGACAACGGCTTCCGCGGGCCGATCTCGGTGCGCCGGGCGGTCGAGCTCTCCATCAACATCCCGACGGTGCGCGCGGCCCTGGCCGCCGACCTCTCCACGGTCCTCGCCGCCTCGCGAGCCGCGGGCATCAGCTCCCGGATGGAGCCCTATCCCTCGGTCGCCCTCGGCGCCTTCGAGATCTCGCCGATGGAGATCGCTTCCGCCTACGCGGTCCTCGCCAACGGCGGGGTCCGGGTCGAGCCCAACGCCATCGTCGGGGTCCTGACCTCCGACGGCCGCATCCTGGAGCGCAAGGAGACTCCGTTGAAGCAGGCGCTGCCGGCCGACGCGGTCTTTCTGATCGACTCCATCCTGCGCGGCGCCGTGGACCGCGGAACGGCCGCGGGCGCGCGCGCCGGCGGTCTCCGCGGCGTGCTCGCCGGCAAGACCGGGACGACGAACGACGGCCGCGACGCCTGGTTCGTGGGCTTCTCCCCCCGTTTTCTCGCGACGATCTGGGTGGGCTACGACGACAACCGGGGGTTGAGCTTGTCCGGCGCCCAGGCAGCGGTTCCGATCTTCGCCGAGTATTCGCGATCGCTTCCTCCGCAGCTCTTCACGGAAGGTTTTCCCGTGCCGTCGGACATCGTGACCGCCGATATCGACCCGGACACCGGGTTCCTCGTGACGCCCGGTTGTCCGCGGCGCGTGACCGAAGTGTTCATCGCGGGCACCGCTCCGACCGCGCTCTGTCCGGAGCACCAGGGGTTCCTCGGGCAGCCCGAGCCGTATCCCACGCCGCCTCCGGAGGAGTTTCCGGAAGACGAAGGGGACCGGCCGCCGGGAAACTGAGGATGCCTCCTCAGTTCGGGCTTTCCCCGAAGTGGGACACGCCATAGCATTCGCGCAAACGCCCCTCTTTTTTTGGAGGTGATGAATGCGACTTCTGGCCTCGGTCCTCGCGACCGGTCTCCTGTCCCTGACTCTCTTCGCGCAGTCTTCCGACATTCCACTCTCGAACTGGACGGTTCCACCGTATCGATCCTCCGGAATCACGACAATGGCCGACGTGACGGAGCCACGGCCCTTCATCGGTGTTCAGCCGTGCCGGCTCGTCGACACGCGCACGACGACGATCCCGAACTTTCCGGCCGGGTTCGGTCCGCCCCGGCTCACGGCCGGAGTTCCGAGGAGCTTCGATCTGGAAAATGGCCCGTGTCCGGGCCTTCCCTCGGTGATCTCCGCCTATTCTCTGAACATCACGGTGACGAATACGCTGGGGCCCGGCTTCATCCTGATCTATCCAAAAGGAGCCTCTCAACCGACGGTCTCCACGCTCAACTACGTCGCCGGCCAGACGGTCGCGAACGCGGCGATCGTGCCGGCCGGCCTCGACCAGGACATCACGGTCGTCGCCGGCGTTTCGGGAACCGACCTGATCATCGACATCAACGGATACTTTTCGCAACAGTGGACGAACCAGGCGAATACTTTTTACCTGGTGAACAATTCGTTCAACAACCCCACGGCGACCTTCGCGAACAACTCGACCGGCTGTACGGGCTCCTGCGGGTTACACGTCACCATTGCCAGCACGGGAGCCGGGAGAGCGATCTCGGGTTTCGCCGGCGACGCCGGCATCGCTTCGTCGGGCGTGTTCGGCCGGCAGGGACCCTTCTTCAACTTTCCCGGAAACTATCCCGGGGCGGGCGTTCGCGGCGAGAGTACCCAGCTGGGTGTTCTCGGGATTTCCCGTGTCGTCGGGGTCGCCGGCTCCCTGGTCAACGTCTCGGGTGCGGTGCTGGCGGAGGGATACTTGGGCTACAACACCGGTCCCGGCTACGGGGTCTGGTCGACGGCCAACTACGGCGGTGGCGGAGCGAAGTTCTTCGTCGAGCCTCATCCGACGGACGCGTCGAAGGTCATCCGATACATCTCCCTCGAAGGGCCCGAGCCGGGGACCTATTTCCGCGGGCGGGGAAAATTCGAGCGCGGAATGGCCCGGATCGCCGTGCCGGAAGACTTTCGGCTAGTGACCGACTCAGAAGGATTGACCGTTCAGATCACGCCGATCGGGGGAATGGCGTCCGTCGGAGTGATGAAGGCGGACCTGAACGAGATCGTCGTCCAGTCCTCCAGGAACCTCGAGTTCTACTACATGGTCAACGGCATTCGGCGGACCCACAAGCATTTGACGTCGCCGATCGGCGACGGCAACGAGTACATGCCGAAGTCCGCGGACGCGACGATGCCGCAGTACCTGACAGAAGGCCAGAAGCAGCTGCTGATTCAGAACGGCACGTACAACGCGGACGGCACGGTTAACATGGAAACGGCGCAGCGACTCGGCTGGGATCGAATCTGGGCGGAGCGCGAACGACCAACGCCCCAACCCTCGCCCGAGTAGCTCGACTCGACTCTCTGCGGAGCGGCCGCGGTTCGTCCGCGGCCTTTTTCTTTCTGGTAGATTGAGCGGTTCGATGAAGTCACACCCTCGACCCGCCCCTGTCGTCCGCATCCTCGGCGCGCGGACCCACAACCTGAAGGACATCTCGGTCCAGATTCCGCTCTCCCGCATTACGGTCGTCACCGGCGTCTCCGGCTCGGGCAAGTCCTCGCTCGCCTTCGACACGCTCTACGCGGAAGGGCAGCGCCGGTACGCCGAGTCGCTTTCCACGTATGCCCGGCAGTTCTTGGAGCGGCTCGACCGGCCCGACGTCGACTCGATCGAACCGGTTCCTCCGGCGATCGCGCTCGAGCAGAAGAACGGAGTCCGAAACGCCCGCTCGACGGTGGGCACGCAGACCGAGATCTACGACTCGCTCCGCCTTCTCTTCGCCCACGGCGGGACGACGTTTTGCCCGGACTGCGGCCTCGCCGCGGTCCCCGGAGGGGTCGACCGCGCCGTGGAGGAGCTGGCGACGTCGGAGGAGGGTTCCCGCGTCGTCCTCGCGGCGCCCGTCGACTGGAAGGGCAGCGGCGGGGAGAAGAAGCGCCGGGGCCGCCGCCAGAAGGAGCGCGACGAAGCCCTCCGGATCGCGGAGCTGAAGCGGGCCGGCTTCTTCCGGGCGCTTTCTCCGTCGGGTGAGACCGTCGAGATCCCGGACGACCCGGCAAGGGTTGCGGAGCTCCTCGACGCCGACGGGAACCTGCGGGTCGTCGTCGGACGCTTCATCGTCCGGGAGGAATCGCGCCCCGAGATCGCGGCGGCGGCCGAGGCGGCGTTCTCGATGTCCGGCTCGCTGCTATCGAGCACGGACGCGGGCACCCGGACGTTCCGCCGCGGCCTCCACTGCCCCTCCTGCGGCTGCGAGTTCCGCGACCCGACGCCCCCGCTCTTCGCCTTCAACTCGCCGCTCGGGGCGTGCCCGACCTGCCAGGGCTTCGGGCGGGTGATCGGAGTGGATCTGGAGAAAGTGATTCCCAACCCGAGCCTGAGGCTGGACGAGCGTCCGGTCGCGGCCTGGAACACGCCGGCCTACGAGTCCGCCTACGACGATCTCTTCCGCGCGTGCCGGCGGTACTCGGTCCGCACGGACGTGCCGGTCGAGCGGCTCTCCGCGCACGAGCGGGAAGTCCTGATCAAGGGAAGGGGAGAGTTCTACGGCGTCAACGGTTTCTTCGAGTGGCTCGAGACGAAGCGCTACAAGATCCACGTCCGGGTCCTGCTCGCGAGATATCGCGCATATCGCCTGTGCCCCGACTGCCGGGGCGCCCGCCTGGGCCCGCCGTCGCTGTGGGTCCGGTTCCGCGGACGCACGATCTCCGATCTGGTGGATCTCTCGCTCCGGGACTTGAAGAAGTGGTTCGACGAGCTGTCGCTCAATCCGTCCGAAGAAGATCGGTTGGGATCAGTCGTGTCGGAGATCCGTTCCCGCGTCCGGTACATGAACGACGTCGGGCTCGAGTACCTGACGCTCTCGCGCGCGGCGCGAACACTTTCGGGGGGAGAGTCCCAGAGGATCGGTCTCGCCTCGGCGCTCGGAGGCTCTCTGACGGGGACCCTCTACGTGCTCGACGAGCCCACGATCGGCCTGCACGCAGTGGACACGCGGCGTCTCCTCGCGATCCTGCGGCGCCTCGCGGACCGCGGAAACACGGTCGTCGTGGTCGAGCACGATCCCGAGGCGATCGAGGCGGCAGACCACGTCATCGACCTGGGTCCCGGCGCCGGCAGCCTCGGCGGACAGCTCCTCTTCGAGGGAACGCCGCGCGCGCTCGCACGGGTGAAGTCTTCGGCGACGGGGGAGCTCCTGCGGCGCCGGGGTCTCCCCGGGAAGGGGAAGGCCGGGCCGGCGCCCCGCGGCCCGGCGGTTCCGACGCGGACGTTGCGGGGCGGCCGCGTGGTCGCCTTCCGGCGCGCCGAAGGAGCGGTGACGGTCGTCGGCGCGCGGGAGCACAACCTGAAGAACCTGACGGTGCGGTTCCCTCTCGGGCGCCTGGTCGCGGTCTCGGGGATCTCGGGATCCGGGAAGTCGACTCTCGTGCGCGACATCCTGCACAACTCCTATGCACGGCGCTTCAAGGGAACCGTGCAGCTGGACGTCGGGGCACACGATCGGATCGAGGGACTGGAGCTCGTCTCCGACATCCTGCTCGTCGACCAGAGCCCGCTCGGTCGATCGGCGCGGTCCAACCCGGTCACTTACACCAAGGCGTGGGACGACATCCGGCAGGTCTTCGCGCGGACCGCGCGCGCCGTATCGCGCCGGATCACCGCGCGCGACTTTTCGTTCAACTCGCCGGGCGGCCGCTGCGAGGTGTGCAAAGGGACCGGCTGGCAGACGATCGACATGCAGTTCTTAGCCGACGTCACCGTCCGGTGCGACGTCTGCGACGGGCGGCGGTTCCAGGGACGGGTTCTCGCCGTGCGGCACCGCGGGAAGAACATCGGCGACGTTCTCGCGATGACCGTGGACGAGGCGATGTCGTTCTTCTCGGACGAGACTGCGATCGTTCGGCGCCTGGCGCCGCTCGCGGAGGTCGGTCTGGGCTATCTCCCGCTCGGCCAGCCCACCGCCACTCTTTCGGGCGGCGAAGCGCAGCGCTTGAAACTCGCTTCGTTCCTGGAGATCCGGCCGGCCACGGCGCGCGGCGTTCTGTTTCTGTTCGACGAGCCGACCACCGGTCTTCACGCCTCCGACGTGAACCGGCTCTTGAAGACCTTCCGCCGGCTCATTTCCCGCGGCCACTCCGTCGTCGCGGTCGAGCACCACCTGGAGTTCCTGGCGGCCTCCGACTGGATCATCGACCTGGGACCGGGAGGGGGTGACGAGGGGGGCCGGATCGTGGCCGAGGGACCTCCCGAGGAGATTCGGCGGGCTTCCGCCAGCCTGACGGGACGCTTCCTCGCCGAGACGGAGCCCGTTCCGCCTCCGGAGGAAGACCGGAGAGCCCGCGCGAAAGACCGGAGCGGGATGTAGCGGGTCGGTTACCGGGGCGCAGGCGCGGGATTGTCCGTCCGGGGCGGCGCCGTGGCCGAGCTCTGAAGAAACGCCAGGAGCTTCTGCTTTCCGGCGTAACCCTGAGCGATCGCGATTTCGCGGCCGTCGGGGGCCGCGACCACGAGAGTGGGAAAAGCCTCCACGCGGTAGCGGCGCTGGAGCTCGTCCAACCACGGGGGATTCGTCCCCTCTTCGCGCATCCGGTCGACGACGCGCGCGGGCACGTACGACGCGTCCACGATCGCCGCGACCTTCGAGTCGGTCCACCCGTCCGAGTCGAGGACATGGCACGGCCCGCACCACTCGGCGGTGAAGTCGTAGAGGACCGGTTTGTTCGACGCCCGCGCGGCGGCCGCGGCCGCGGTCGGGGAGACCCAGTGCACGAGACCTCCCGCGCCCGCGTCTTTCTTCGAGGTCACCGACGTCACGAGCCGGAAGAGCGCGGCGGCGAGCAGCACCCAGAGGAACACCGAAGAGAGCTTCGCCTGCGAGCCCGAGCGGACACGCTTGCCCCCGTCCGTCCCGGGCTCGGGCGGAACGCTGTTGCCGAGCGGGGCGGTCTTAGTCCTGTCCATAGGGCAGCTCCCTTCGGCTGAAGATCAGGGCGGCGACCACCAGGTAAACCGTCAGCGCGAAAACCCAGCGGCCGGTCGCCGCTCCCAGAATACCGTCTCCGCGCAGCGCTTCATTCCAGGAGACCTGGGGGAGCAGGTTGTCCTTGGCCGCGTCGGACGCGTTGCGCAGCCAGGTCCGGTTCCACGGCGGCAGATGAAGGACGAGGAAGAGAACGAGAAGGCCGAGCAGGTCCGCGATCCCCGGCAGAAACGTCGAGAACATCAGGAGGATCGCGGCTTGGAAGGCGCCGTCCAGGAAGGCGTCTCCGGCCAGGAGCGCGAGCGAGGCGAGCGAGGCCTCCTCGCGGGCGGGGCCGGACGTCAGTCGGACGACGAGAAAGATGGCGGCGCTCGTGGCCATGAGAAACAGGCCGTACGACGCGAGGATCCCCAGATACCGGCCGAACAGGTATTCGGTCCGGCGGATCGGCCGCGACAGGATCATCTGCAGGGCGCCGCTCGAGACGTCACGCGAGACGGATCCTGCCGCGAGCAGAAAGATCCCCCAGTGCACGACGACGAACCCGCCGCGACCTCCGCCGTTGGCGAAAGTGAACGTCTCGATGATCGCCAGGATCCCGAGCGCCAGGGAAAAACCGACCGAGCCGTATTTCTGACGCAGGTAACGGCGGACCATTTCGATCATGGCCCGCTCTCCGAAAAGAGCTCTTCGAGCTCCGCCGAGACCCGCGCTTCGTAAACCGGGACGTCCGCGAGAGCCAGAGCGCGGACGGCTCGGGCCATGTCGTCGTCCGAGCCGACCGCGAAACGCAGAGAGCCGGGCGGGTCGCCGGCCGGCCCGAGTTGTTCAGCGGCGAGGATCGCCGCGGCGTTCTCGAGGAGGGCGGGGGGCACGCGGACCAGTCCCCGGCGCCGCGTCGCGCGATCTCCTCGGAGGGTCTCGCTCCGGGTCAGGCGGCCGCTCTCGATGAAGACGACCCGGTCGCACACCTTTTCGACCTCCGCGAGCTGGTGAGAATTCAAGACGATCGTCGCGCCGCGGGCTTTCGCTTCGAGAATCCGCTCCCGGACGAGCGCGACTCCGCGCGGATCGGTGCCGGAAGCCGGCTCGTCCAAGAAGAGGAACTCGGGGTCGCGGAGCAGCGCCTGGGCGAGCCCGATCCGCTGGAGCATCCCGCGCGAATAACCTCGCAAAGGTCGCGCGAGAGCGGACCGCTCGAGACCGACGCGATCCGCCGCGGCCTCGACCCCGGCATGGGCGAGCGCGCGAGCGCCGCCGGCGAGCCGCCAGTGGAACGCGAGAAAGGCCCTCCCGGGCAGGTCCCGATCGAAGCCCAGCCGCTCCGGAAGGTAGCCCGTTCGGGCGCGGACCGAGAGGTCGTCCGGAGTCTTTCCGTCGACCGTGATCGTGCCCCGGTCCGGTTTCAGGAACCCGAGAAGACAGGAGAGGAGCGTCGTCTTTCCCGCTCCGTTCGGGCCGATCAGACCGAGCGTCTCTCCGCGGCGGACCTCCAGGGAGACCGAGTCGAGCGCCTGCACGCGGCGGGCGCCGAAGCGCCCGAACGCTTTGGACACTCCGGCGACGGCGATCATCTTTCGTTCATCTTACGTGACCGGGAATACGTGTTAGATTCCGCGCGCTTTTCGACAGGCCGGATGATCGAAGTCGAGAACCTCACCAAGCGCTTCCCGACCCAGCTCGCCGTTTCCGACGTCTCGTTCTCGGTCAAGGAAGGGGAGATCGTGGGCTTCCTGGGGCCCAACGGCGCCGGGAAGACGACCGCGATGCGGGTCCTGACAGGGTTCCTCCCCCCGACGTCGGGAACCGCGCGTGTGGCCGGCTACGACGTCGTGACGCGCTCGGAGCAGGCTCGCGCGAGCCTCGGCTACCTGCCGGAGTCGGCGGCGCTCTACCCGGAAATGCGCGTGCGCGAGTACCTCGCCTACCGCGCGCGGCTGGAGGGCGTCCGGGGCGCGGAAGTCGCGCGGCGCGTGCGCGAAGCGATCGACAACTGCCTGCTCGAAGAGGTGGCGGATCGCAAGGTCGAGAACCTCTCGAAAGGCTTCCGCCAGCGGACCGCGCTCGCCGGCGCGCTCGTCCACCGTCCTCCCGTTCTCGTTCTCGACGAGCCGACCGTCGGGCTCGACCCGATGCAGATCATCAAGATCCGGGAGACGATCCGCCTGCTCGGCCGCGAACGCGCGGTCCTCCTTTCCACGCACATCCTTCCGGAGGTGGACGCGGTCTGCGACCGGGTCTTGATCATCGACCGCGGCTCGATCGTGGCCGAAGGGACCGCCGCGGAGCTGCGCAGCCGGCTGGCCGGCGCGCCGGTGGTGCGGGCTTCGTTCGCCGGGCAGATCGAGGCGCGGGATACGCTCGCCGGCCTGCCCGGTGTCACCTCGGTCTCCGAAACGTCCGCCGACGGCGAGACCCGCGTGCGGCTCGAGTGCGCCGCGCGCGCCGACCCCCGCGAGGAGGTCTTCCGCACGGCGGTCGCGCGAGGCTGGATCCTCCGCGAGCTCGTCCTGGAATCGGTCTCGCTCGAAGACGTCTTCGTGCGCCTGACCCGGCACGAGGAGATCGCGCCGGCGCCGGCCCCTTCGGAGGATACGGTCGGGGAGGCGGCAGGGGAAGCGCCCGAGGAGATCCCGTCGTGAGGAAGTTCCTGGCGATCGTAGGGCGGGAGTGGCGAGCGTATTTCTTTTCTCCGCTCGCGTACGTGATCCTCGCCGCTTTTCTGCTCATGAACGGGATGATCTTCGCGGCGATCGTGTCGTTCCTGAGCACGCCGGGCGCGCCGAAGGGACAGGCGTTGCCGTTTCTCTTCACCAACACGTACTTCTGGATCTTCAACCTCTTCGTGGTCCCGATCATCACCATGCGGCTCTTCGCCGAAGAGAGGAAGAGCGGGACGATCGAGACGCTGCTGACGTCCCCCGTCTCGGAGACGACGGTCGTGCTCGGAAAGTTCACGGGCGCTCTCGGCTTCTTCCTGACGCTCTGGGCACCGACGCTCGTCTACGTCCTGATTCTCCGCTCGCAGACCCCGATCGACCTGGGGCCGGTTGCGGCCGGGTATCTCGCGATCGCGCTCATCGGGGCGTACTTCCTCTCGATCGGGACGTTCGCGTCGACGCTCACCAAGAACCAGATCGTGGCGGCGATCCTGGCGTTCGCGATGCTGATCCCGGTCTTTTCGGCCGGGCTCCTCGAGTCGCTCTCGAACGACCCCGGCAAGCGTGACACCCTCGGGTACCTGAACCTCTGGGACCACATGGAGGAGTTCTCCCGGGGGGTCGTCGACACGCGCCGCGTCGTCTATTACCTTTCGGCGACCGCGTTCTTCCTTTTCCTGACGACGGTGACGCTCTCCGCGAAGAAGGAGACGCCGTGAGCCGCGGCAGCGCGGCTCGCGCCGGAGTCTCCGCGGCGGCGATCGCACTCGCCGCGGCGATCCTCCTGGGAGTCAACTGGCTCGGCTCGCGCCACTGGTCGCGCGGCGACTGGACGAAGACGCGCCTCTACAGCCTTTCGGCGACGACGAAAAAGCTCGTCGGAGGCCTCTCGAAACCGGTCCGGGTCACGGTCTTCATGGACCGCGACTCCCGCCTCTACATGCCGGTCACCGAGCTCCTCTCCCGATACCGGGCCCTCTCTCCGAAGATCGAAGTCGAAGAGCTCGACCCGAAGCGGAACCTGGCCCGAGCGGAGGCGCTCGTGCGCGAGTTCGGGATCCGCCAGAACACGGTCGTCTTCCGCTCGGGGGATCGGAAGAAGTGCGTCGAGGAGGACAAGCTCGCCGATTTCGACTTCACGGGCGCGCAGATGGGCCGCGGAGCACCCGAGATCAAGAACTTCAAGGGAGAAGAGGCGTTCACCTCAGCGATTCTCTCGGTGACCGAGGCGCGCACACCCCATGTCTACTTCACCTCCGGCCACGGAGAAGCGTCGCTGGACTCCGGGGAGCGGGGGCAGGGATACGCAGACGCGAAACAGCTGCTGGAACGCGACAACCTGGCGGTGGCCAAGTGGGAGTCGCTCGGGAAGGACTCGGTCCCCGCGGACGCCGACGCGATCGTCGTGGCCGGGCCGCGGACGGCCTTCCTCGAGCCGGAGGCGGGGGCGCTCGCGAAATATCTCGCGGGTGGCGGCCGCGTCCTGCTCCTTCTCGATCCCGTCCTGCCGGCGGCCGGGGCGCCGCCCGCCGACTTCGCTCTCGGCAAGCTCCTCTCGGGAAACGGAGTGAAGCTCGGAAACGACATCGTCGTCGATCCTGCGAACGCGCTGCCTCTCGTGTGCGCAGAGACCGTTTTCGCGAAGCAGTACGGAAGCCATCCGATCGTGCGGTCCCTTTCCGCGGAGGGTCTGCCGGTCATCTTTCCGCTCGCGAGGTCCGTGAGCAAGGCCGCGGCCGGATCGCCCGCGTCCCCCGTGACGCTCGTCGAAACTTCGGCGGAAGGGTGGGGAGAGACCTCGCTCGCCAGCCTCGAGGAGCAGGTCAAGAAAGACCCGCAGGACACCCCGGGCCCGGTTTCGCTGGCGGTCGCCGTCGGCTCTGGGGACGAGAAACCGTCGGCGAAGTCGCCGAGGCTGGTCGTGATCGGCAACTCCCGCTTCGCGGCCGCGGGAGGTCTCGCTACCGCGGGCAACGCGAACCTGTTCCTGAACTCGATCCACTGGCTGACGGGAGCCGAGAAGCAGGTCGGGATCGCTCCGAAGACCCCGGAGCAGGCCTCCCTCACGCTGACCCGGGGCCAGGTCCGCCGGATCGGGCTCTTTTCGGTCCTCGGATTGCCCGCCTTCGCGGTCGTCCTCGGCGTGTGGGTCTGGTACCGGCGCCGGGATTAGTCGGAACGACATGTCGTCGCGGAAGCTCCTCGCTCTGACCGGGGTCGTGGTCGCACTCTTCGCGTTCATCTTCTTCTTCGAGCGCAGGATGCCCACGACCTCCGAGCGGGAGCAGAAGGGCGACCTCTACTGGGAAGTTCCGGCGGATCGCGTCGAAAGCATCCGGCTCGATCACGGTTCGGAGAGCGTGGAGCTCGCGAAGTCCGGGGAAACGTGGAAGCTCGTGAAGCCGGAGACATACCCCGCCGACGCGAACGCGGTCTCCGATCTCGCGTCGCAGCTGGCCGGCCCGAAGAAGCCGGCGGGGGAGTCGCAGGCCGAGGGAAATCCCGAGGGTTACGGGTTGGCCAAACCGTCGGCGAGGGCGACGTTCGCGTGGACCGATCCGAAGAAACCGGGACAGAAGTCCTCGCGCACCGTCGAGTTCGGGCTCGACATTCCGGGAACCGACCTGTCGGCTGCGAGAATCGCCGGAAAATCGGAGATCCTGTTCGTGCCGGCGAGCCTGGCCTCGTCCGTCCGAAAAGGAGCGGACGACTTCAAGAGCAAGGACGTCTTCGGCGGTGCCCCCCCTCTCGACGTCGCCAGAATCGACGTGTCGCGTGGACGGGGGAGGCTCGTTCTGGCGAAGAAGAATGGAATCTGGTGGATCGAGCAGCCGATCTCCGACCTCGCGGATCGGGAGGTGGCCGACCGGCTCGCCGGCGACCTGTCCTCTCTGCGCGTGACCGAGTTCGTGCCGAAAGCGCAGGCAGGCGACCTTCCGTCACTCGGGCTGTCACCGCCGATCTTTCGCGTCACGTTGAGCGACGCCAGGGGGGGCAGGAACGTCCTCGACCTGGGGTCCACGCGCTCCGACGGAAACTCGGTTTATGCCTCGAAACAGGGCCAGGTGTTCACGGTCGCCAACTCGACGGTCGACGACCTCTCGAAGGAGGCGACGGCGTTCCGCGACAAGCGGCTCGTCCGTTTCGAGAGGTCCGACGTCTCCGGGATCGATATCGTAAGCGGTCCGGTTCGACACGCGTTCGCGCGGAACCAGGCGGGCTGGTCGGTCGATGGACGCGCCGTGCTCGCTTCGACCGCCGACGATCTGATGACGTCGCTCTCAGACGTCGCGAGCCAGTCCTTCCTGGACGACCCGACCGCGCGGGCGCTCTCGGAGAGGCCGGCGGAGTGGACGATCACCGTGAAATTCACGAAAGGACCCGGATGGACGGTGAAGCTCCTGCCGTTCCGCGGGGATTTCGCGGCGACCGTTGCGAACCGTCCCGGAGCCTTCCTGGTCGCCAAAGACGCGGCCGACCGTCTCCGCGAATCGATCGAGAAGGCGGCGGCGCCGCCGGTCACGTCCGCGCCGGCGACGCCGAAGCCGACGAGGTAGTCCAAGCCGTCAGGGGTAGAGGCTACCTCTTGCCGGTCACGTGCGGGGGCCGCTTCTCCGCGCGCGCGCCCAGCTCTTCGATCCTCTTCTGTCTCGCCTTCTCCTTGACGTCTTCGACCTCGACCTGCTTCTCTTTCGCCTTCGAGAAGATCGTCGAGACCCAGAGCATCGTCCCTGCGCCCTTCGGGATCTTCGCGCGGCGCGCGGAGGCGCCCCAGAACTTGGTCCCCCGGAATTTCGCCTCCGAGAGATCCGAGTTGCCGAAATCCGCGCCGGCCAGCTGCGCCTTCGTGAAATCGGCGCCGATCGCGCGGGAGAAGCGGAAGTCCGCATCCTGCAGGTTCGCGCCCTGAAAGTTCGCTCCGATCAAGAGCGTCCCGGAGAGATCCGCTTCCACCGCCAGCACGTGCGAGAAGTTGGCCCGCTTCAGGTTCGCCTGGCGAAAATTGCCGAAGGAGAGGTCGGCGCGAGAGAAGTCGACGCCCTCCGCCTGGGCCTCCGACAGGTCCGCCTGAGCGAACTTGGCGCCCGGGAACGAGTACGGTTTCAGGTTGATCCGGCGCAGGACCGCTTTGGAGAGATCGGCGCCGCGGAAATTCGCGCGATCGAACCGCGCCGTCCGAAGGTCCACCCCGACGAGCCTCGCGTCCGAGAAGCCGACGTCGTCGCCTCCGGCGTCTAAGAACTGGGCGCCTCGCAGGTCCGCCTTGCGGAGGCGCGCCCGATCGAATTGCGCCCCGCTGAAGTTGGCTTCCACCGCGGACGTCAGCTCCATGTCGGCCTCGGCGAAGTCTGCCCGCTCGCAGTCTGCGGCGTTGAGCGACGCCTGGCGGAGGACCGCGCCGACGAACTTCGCGCGGCGCAGGTCGGCCCCGGTCAGGTCGGCGGACTTCAGGTTGGCGCGGGCGAAATTCGCGTTGGGAAACGAGCCCTGCGGCGCGGCAACACCTTCGAAAAGGGAACGCGAGAGGTCCGCGCCGTCGAAGTGAGCTCCGAAGAGCTTGACCCCCCGGAAGTTCACGTCGCAGAGCGTGGCCCCCGCGAAGTTGGCGCCGTTTAAGTCGGAGCCTTCGAGCTTCGTGAGGGTCAGGTCCGCGCCGGCGAAATTCGCCTGGAGCAGGCTGCAGCTCTGGAGCGACGCCCCGCGCAGGCGGGCCCCGGCGAGGAAGACTCCGGTCAGGTCGAGGAAGTCGAGGTCGCAATGCTCCAGGATCGCCCCGGGCGCCGAGATCCCGTCGAGCCGCGCCATGGTGACCGTCGCCCGGGTCAGATCCGTGCCCGCCAGCGTCGCTCCGGAGAGATTGGCCCGCGTCAGGTCCGCCCGCCGCAGGTCCCGGCCCGAGACGTCCTTTCCGGAGAGATCCGCGCCGGTCAGGTCCGGGGTCACGCCGGGGTTGCGGTTGCGCCAGTCGTTCCAGTCGTTCGAGAGGACGAGGCGGAGGTGTTCGGGGTTCGCCATGCGCTGCGATTGTAACCGCCGGGGGTCGCTCGTCTTCTCGGCGTAAAATCGTATGGATGAAAGCCACGATCGCGGCCCCCCAGAAGGCGATGGAGCGCATCCGCCGAGCGCTCGTGGGCGGTCACCCGCTGATCTACGTCCAGTCGTGGGAGGAGACGCGAGTCGAGCGGCTCGCGCAGCACCTGGCGAAGACGTTCTACGGAGCGCCGGTGGCGTATGGGGTCTGGTCCGTCGTGGAAGGCCTGTCCGTCGACGGCCAGCCCGTGCCGAACACGCACGATCCCCTCGCGGCCCTCGAGGCGATCCTCGCCGGCGACGGCAAAGGTTTCTACCTGATGAAGGATTTCGGCGCTGACGGCCGGCCCGAGATCGTCCGCCGGCTGCGGGACGTCTACCGCGGCCTGAAAGACCGGGGCCGGCACGTCCTTCTGGTCTCGCCGCGGCTGGTGATTCCGGAAGACGCGAAGAAAGAGGTCTACGTCGTCGAGTACGAACTCCCCGACGAGTCGGAGATCGCCCGCATCCTCGATTCGTCTCTCAAGCGACGGCTAGGAGCGGACGGCATCAACGAGACCGATTCGAAGAGGCTCGCGCTCGCCCTGCGCGGTCTGACCGCCGACGAGATCGGGCACGTCCTCTCGAAGACGTTTGCCGAGCGTCGGAGCTTCGACGAGGACGCTTTCCGCGAAATCCTGTCGGAAAAAGAGCAGATGTCGCGCAAGGAGGGGGTCCTCGAGTTCGTTCCTCCGCGCGTCTCGCTCGACGACGTCGGCGGTTACGCGGTCCTGAAGGCCTGGCTCGAGAAGAGGCAGAAACTCTTCTCGCGAGAGGCGCTGGACGCCGGAATCCCGATCCCGCGCGGCATCCTCCTGATGGGAGTGTCGGGCTGCGGCAAGAGCCTCTGCGTCAAGACGATCTCGACCGAGTGGAACCTGCCGCTCTTCCGGCTCGACATGAACGCGATCTTCGGGACCGACAACCCGGAGGCCACGTTCCTGAAGGCACTTCGATCCGTCGAGGCCGTCTCGCCGGCGGTCCTGTGGATCGACGAGATCGAGATGGGAGTCGGCGGTTACCGCGACGGCCAGGACGCCTCGATGTCCCGGATCTTCTCGGGCTTCCTGACATGGATGCAGGAAAAGAGCGCCCTCGTCTTCGTCGCCGCGACCGCGAACCGCATCCACCTCCTGCCCGCGGAGATCATCCGCAAGGGCCGCTTCGACCAGGTCTTTTTCGTCGATCTCCCGCTGGAGGAGGAACGCAAGCAGATCTTCCAGATCCACCTGACCAAGAACCGCTGTGACGTCTCGAAGCTGGACCTGGTCTTTCTCGCGAAGGCCACGAATGGATGGAACGGTGCGGAAATCGAACAGGCCGTGATCTCCGCGGTCGTGGACGCCTACTCCGAGAAGCGCGAGATCGGCGAGGACGATCTTTACAAGATGATCTCCGCGACGGTGCCGCTCTCCGTGACGATGGAGGAACAGATCAAGGCGATCCGGAGCTGGGCGCACGAGCGCGCGCTGAACGCCTCGCGCGCGTAAGCGGGATCCGCTTCGCGGGAGAGATCCCTCGCTTCGCTCGGGATGATCCGCTTCGCGGGAGAGATCCCTCGCTTCGCTCGGGATGATCCGCTTCGCGGATCAGTTCCTGGAAGGGTCGTCTTCTTTCCGCCGGAACGGTGACAGGAACTCGATCCGGCCGCTCCAGTCCCGCATCCGCGAGAGGAGCGCTTCGAAACGCGCCGCGACCCAGTCGGTCTCGAGAAGCACCTGGAGCTCCGAAGGATCGTATCGAAGGCGGACCGCGAGCTCGGAGGCGAGTCGTTCCGGGTCGAGGATCTCGTCCGGAAGCGGCGGCGCCTCCATCGACGCCGCGATCGCTCGAAAAAGGAGGGTTGCCTCCGTCGAGATCTTGAGCGCCTCCCCGGCGTCGGCGAACGGGATCGTCGCGATTTCCTCCACTTCCGCCACCCGATAGGGCGCAGGCGGCGATTCCGAGACGACTCGATAGCGGAACTCGCCCTGGAGCACGATGTTGTACCGGCCGTCGGGCAACTCCTCGGCCTCGACGATGCGCCCGGCGCCTCCGATCGGATGGATGTCGGGAGTCGGGCCCGCGCTCTCCCATCCCGGTTTGATCATTGCCATTCCGATCGTCCGCTCGCCCGCGAGCGCGTCGGCCACCATGGCGCGGTAGCGCGGCTCGAAGATGTGGAGCGGCAGCATCGTGCCGGGCAGCAGCACCACGCCCGGCAACGGAAAGATCGGGATGCGCCGGAGAGTCAACGTCTGGGACCCCTCTTGCCCCCGGTCAGCTCCAGCACGTAAACCACGGTCTGGCGGATCTCTTCGTCGGTCAACTTGCCCTGGAAGCTCGGCATCGGGTCGTGCCCCCGTCGAATCTGTTTCTCGATCGCCTCGGCGGAGCCGTCCGAGCGCCAGACGCCGTCGATCAGGTTCGCGTAGGGGAACCGGCCGGCCACTACGGTCTTGCCGTCGCCCCGGGGAGAGTGGCAACGCGCGCACTTTCGCTCGAAGATCCGGCGGCCCGCCGCGAGGTCTCCACCGCGGGCGTCCCCCTCGGGAAGACGGCGGTCCCTGCACCCGATCACCAGAAGCGCCGAGACGACGAAGAGCACGAGAAGATTGCGACAGAGCAAGGGGTCTCAGTCTAGCGTCGGGGTTTGAGACAAAAAGGGTCTTCAGAGATTTCTCAGCGGATCGAGCCGACGGATAATCGTTTTCTGCCATGGGATGTTGCGTCGCGGCCGTTTACTCTCTTCCGGCCCCGTCGAGGGGCCGCTAAAACCGTGGCCGACCCGCAGGACAAGGTCGCCGACAACGTCGCCGGCCGTTACTACGTGGATTCGCAGTGCATCGACTGCGACGTCTGCCGGGTCACGGCGCCCGCCAACTTCCAGCGCGAGGAGACCAGAGGATATTCGTACGTTTTCCGGCAGCCGGGCGGTGCCGAAGAGGAAGCGCAGTGCCAGGAGGCCATGGACTCGTGCCCGGTGGAAGCGATCGGAGACGACGGAGCCTAGGCCTCTTTCAGAATCGAGCGGA
>QHVV01000109.1:0-14908 GCA_003222385.1 Acidobacteriota bacterium | reverse complement strand
TCCCAGCCGAGCTTCGTCCGAGCTTTCGTGATGTCCGGCTGGCGGACCCTCGGGTCGTCCACGGGCAGGGGGCGCAAAACGATCTCGCTCGAGGTTCCCGTCAGCTCGCGGATCGTCTTCGCGAACTCGAGAACCGAGAGCTCCTTCGGATTTCCGATGTTGACGGGGTCGCGCTCCTCGGACATCAGGAGCCGGTAGATCCCGTCGATCAGGTCGGAAACGTAGCAGAACGACCGGGTCTGCGATCCGTCGCCGAAGACCGTCATGGGCTCCCCGGCGAGCGCCTGTCCGATCAAGGCCGGGACCACGCGCCCGTCGCGGGGCCGCATCCGCTCCCCGTAGGTGTTGAAGATCCGCACGATGCGCGTCGGGACTCCGTGGGCGCGCTGGTAGGCCATCGTCAAGGCTTCGGCGAAACGCTTCGCCTCGTCGTAGACGCCCCGCGGGCCGATCGGGTTCACGTTGCCCCAGTACGTTTCGGGCTGGGGATGGACCAGAGGATCCCCGTAGACCTCGGAGGTCGACGCCAGGAGAAAACGGGCGCCCTTCGCGAGCGCGAGACCGAGCGCGTTGTG
Organism: Acidobacteriota bacterium; assembly: GCA_003222385.1. Lineage (GTDB taxonomy): Bacteria > Acidobacteriota > Thermoanaerobaculia > UBA5066 > Gp7-AA6 > Gp7-AA6. Next base: position 14,333 of record QHVV01000109.1, on the reverse strand, counting down.
CGTTCCGAGAGATCCGACCTTCAACGTCTGGATCGGGAGCTCCAGGTAATCGATGGGAGAGGCGGGGGAGGCGAAGTGAAGGACCGCGTCGAGGTCCCGCTCGATCGGAATGAACCGGGTGACGTTGTGCTCGATGAAGTGAAACCTTCGATCGGTTTCGAGGTGGGCGATGTTGCGGGCGTTGCCGGTCACGAAGTTGTCCATGGCGATGACTTCGTGACCTTCGGCGAGCAGCCGGTCGCACAGGTGGCTGCCCAGGAATCCCGCGCCGCCCGTGACCAGGATCCTCACGATCGGCCGACCCCCGTATACGACCAGCCCGCGGCCTTCAGCTCCCTCGGCTCGTAGACGTTCCGCAGATCGACGACGGTCTTCGATTTCATGAGCTGCTCCAGCCGGGCGAAGTCGAGGGCGCGGAACTCGTTCCACTCGGTGGCGATCACGAGAACGTCGGCGCCGCGGGCGCAGTCGTATGCGTCCGTCGCGTAGTAGAGCTCCGGAAAGACCGCGCGCGCGTTCGCCATCGCCGCCGGATCGAAAACGCGAACGGCGGCGCCCGCTGCGACCAGATCGGTAATGACGGCGAGAGCCGGCGATTCTCGGATGTCGTCCGTCTCGGGCTTGAACGAGAGGCCCAGAACCGCCGCCGTCCGGTCTTTCAGGGGACCCGCGGCCCCCGCGATCTTCTCGGTCATCCGGGCTTTCGTCTCGCAGTTGACGCCGACGGCGGCCTCGATGATCCGGAATCGATAGCCGTGCTGCCGCGCGAGGTCGATCGCGGCGGCGGTGTCCTTGGGGAAGCACGACCCTCCGAAGCCGGGGCCGGCGAGGAGGAACTGCGAGCCGATGCGGCGGTCGAGGCCCATTCCGCGGGCGACCGCGTGCACGTCGGCGCCCATGAGCTCGCAGAGCCGCGCGATCTCGTTGATGAACGAGATCTTGACCGCCAGGAACCCGTTGGACGCGTACTTGATCAGCTCGGCGGAAGCGACGTCCGTGATCAGGAACGGCGTCTCGGCCAGGAAGAGCGGGCTGTAGATCTCCTTCATGACCTCGATCGCGCGCGCGTCCGAAGCGCCGATCACGATGCGGTCGGGCCGCAGAAAGTCCGAGATGGCCGAACCTTCCCGCAGGAATTCGGGGTTGGAGACGACCGAGAACTCCCGTTCCCCGTCGTTCGACCGCAGGATCTGCTCGATCATGCGGCCCGTCCCGGTCGGGACGGTCGATTTCGTGACGACGACCTTGTATCCGTTCATGTGCCGGGCGATGGCCTCCGCCACCTGGCGGACAAAGGTCAGGTCGGGGGAGCCGTCGGGGTTGGGCGGAGTTCCGACCGCGATGAAGATCGCCAGCGCCCTCTCGATCGACGATTTCAAGTCGGTCGTGAACGTGAGCCTTCCCGCCCGCTCGTTCTTGGCGACGATCTCTTCGAGGCCCGGCTCGTAGATGGGAATGTGACCCGACTGGAGGGCCGCGATCTTCGCCTCGTCCTTGTCGACGCAGACGACCGCCATCCCGAAATCCGCGAGGCACGCCCCGGTCACGAGGCCGACGTAGCCGGTGCCGACAACGCAGATGTTCATGCCACGGGAGTCCTGGCGATGTCGCTCGCCTGCCGAGAGACCGTCCGCCAGCGGAACTCGGGCGCGGAACCCGAGGAGCCGCTCCGCCTTTTCCACGGAAGCATAGGTGACCGGCACGTCCCCCGCCTGGACCGGCTGCCGCGAGAGACGAGCAGTCTTCCCGGTCACCTTCTCGATCGTCGCGACGAGATCCGACAGCGTCACGGGCCGCGCGCCGCCCAGGTTGACGATCTCGAAGCCCGGCGTCGGGTGCTCGAGCGCGGCTTCAATCCCGTCGACGATGTCGTCGATGTAGGTGTAATCGCGCCGCGACGTCCCGTCTCCGTAGAAGGGGATCGGCCGGTCCTCCTCGATCGATCGGATGAAGCGCGCGATCGCCATTTCCGGCCGCTGCCGGGGGCCGTAAACCGTGAAGAACCGGAGGCACCACGCCCGCAGGCCGTGGAGGTGATGGGCATTGAACACGTGCAGCTCGCCGGCGCGCTTGGTCGTCGCGTACGGCGAGATCGGCCGGTCGATTGGGTCTTCCTCCGAGAAGGGAAGCTTCGAGTTGATCCCGTAGACCGACGAGGAGGATGCGAACAGGAACCGAGGGCCGCCGTGGGCGACCGCTGCTTCCAGCAGCCGAAGCGTCCCCACGCAGTTGACCTCCTCGTAGAGAACCGGCTGGGAAAGCGACGGGCGAACTCCCGCCCGCGCCGCGAGGTGAAGGACCGCGTCGAAACCCTCTTCGGCGAACAAGCCGAACACGAGGTCCCGATCGCGGATGTCCCCTTCGACGAGCCGGAAGTGCGGGCTCCCGAGAAACGGCGCGACGTTCTCGCGCTTCAACGCCGGGTCGTAAAAGTCGTTGAAGTCGTCCAGAACGACGATCCGGTCGCCGCGCGAGAGCCGGCGGCCGGAGAGGTGGGAGCCGATGAAACCCGCTCCCCCCGTGACGAGGAGCTTCAAGGCCTCGGAACCGGCGTCGGGGTGGGAGTCGGAGTCGGCGCGGGGACGTCCGGGGCGGGCTCCGCGTCTTCGGCCGCTTCGGCTTCCCCGGCGACGGGGTTCCGCGGCTTCTGCGCGTCCGTGTACCGTTTCCGGATCCCCGACCTCTGTCGATTCTTGATCAGCCAGCGAAGCAGCGCGGACTCGTCGATGCCGACCACGAGGTGGTTGGCTGCGTCGAAGATCGCGGGGTCGTTGATCAGCTTCCCGACCGTACCCTGGCCACTGTCGAGCTTGCGGGCGATGGAATCGAGGCGCTTCGAGAGGTCGCGGAGATTGCCGGTGAACTCCCGACCGAATCGTTCGTCGTGAAGGAGAGTCGGCAGGGCTCCTTTGCCGGACTGCAGGTTCGCCGTGACGGCGGCGAGCGAGCCCGCGGCGGAGGAGAGACGGTCGACGAGCTCGTAGACCTTCTTCTTGCCCTCCGGGTCCGAAAGGAGTGCGGGGATCGCCCCCGTTCCCTTGTTCATGCCATCCTCGATCTTCGCGAAGACGTTGCGCAGAGAGTGGACCGCCGCCTGGAGCGATCCGCCGACCTGATCGCCGTATTTCGTATCCGCGAGGAGCTTGCCGGCCAGGCCTTCACCTCGATTGATCTTTCCGAGGACGGCGTTCAGGCTGGTCAGGGTGCCGTTCAGGTTGTTGGCGAGGCGCCCGCCCTGCTCGCCGCCCGGGGCGAAGAGCTCGCCGATGAAGCCCTGGCCCTTCTCGGTGTTTCCGAGGATGTTCTTGAGCGACCTCGCGATTGCGCCCAGGTTGGCGAGGAGGTCGCCGCTGCCGGCGAGCAGCTCGTCTAAACCTGCTCCCGGTGCGGCCTGGATGTCCCCTCCCGGCTCGACCACCGCCTCTTCCGGCTTGCCACCCGCGAGGTCGACGTACTTGTCGCCGAGAAGTCCGATCGTCTTGATCGAGGCGCTGGTTCCGGTTCGCAGCCGAGGCGCGACTCTCCGATCGACCTCGTAGACCACCCGAACGTGCTGGTCGGCCGGATCCGGAGAGAGGTTGACCTCGAGCACGTTTCCGACGGTGACACCGTTCAAGCGGACCGGGTTGCCCGGCACGAGACCCGCGGCGGAGTCGAACTGCGTCCGATACGGCAGCTTCGCGGTGAAGAGGTGCTTGCGCCTGCCGACCATCAGGACCCCGAACATCATCAGCAGCAGCGCGACCAGGACGACGAGACCGACCCGAAAGCGCCGGCCGACCGGGGATTCGAGCGGCATCAGCAGCCTCCTCCGAGCGGCGCGGCGTACAGGCCGGTCCCGCACGGAAATCCCATCGCGCGGAAATACTCCTGCAGGACCGGGTGCCCGCCCCGCGCCGCCTCGTCGAAAGTGCCGACGAACTGGAACCTCCCCTGGTGGAGGAACGCGACCCGATCGGCGATCGTGCGCGCCGCGACGATGTCGTGCGTGACCGCGATCGACGTGATCCGGAGGCGCGCGTTCAGGTCGGCGATGAGCTGCGCGATCTTCTCCGACGTCACGGGATCGAGCCCGGTCGTCGGCTCGTCATACATGATGATGTCGGGCTCGAGCGCGATCGACCGGGCGAGGGCGACGCGTTTGCGCATTCCGCCGGAGAGCTCCGATGGCATCTTGCGCTGGGTGCCGGGCAGGCCCACCATCAGGAGCTTCTCGCCGACGAGCTCCGCGATCTCGCGCGGCGATTTGTCCGTGTGCTCCTTCAGCGGGAACCCGACGTTCTCCTCGACGTTCATGGAGTCGAAGAGCGCGCCGCCCTGAAAGAGCATCGCGACCCGGCGCCGCACGGGACCGAGCTCCTCCTCCGTCATGTGGACGATCGATTCCCCGAAGACCTTGACGTCTCCCTTGTCCGGTTTTTCGAGGCCGTTGATGTGCCGGATCGTGACGCTCTTGCCGGTCCCGGAGGGCCCGAGCACGCAGAGGACCTCGCCCTTGCGGATCTTCAAGGAAACGCCGGCCAGGATGTCCCGGTGCGTGTAGCTCTTCCACACGTTGTCGAACTCGACGATCGTCTCTCCGGCGACGAGCGGCGCCGGTTTCGGGTCGGAGGAGAGCTGGAGCTCGGCTTTCATAGCGCCAGGAAGAGCTTGGTCAGGAAGAAGTCGGAGACGAGGATCGAGATGGACGCGAAGACCACGGTTCGCGTCGTCGCGTTGCCGACGGACGTGGCGCCTCCCTCGACCTGCAGGCCGTTGTAACAGCCGATCACCGCGACCTCGAGGCCAAAGAAGAACGTCTTGGCGAGACCGCTCGTGATGTCCTCGATCGCGAGCGAGTTCCAGATGCTGTTCAGATAGTCCTGGCTCGTCAGCTGCAGCTCGACGACTGCGATCAGGAGTCCTCCGAGGATCCCGAGAACGTCCGCGATCGCCGTCAGGATCGGCAGCATGATCACGACCGCGAGGATCCGGGGCAGCACCAGCCGGCGGATCGGGGAGATCGCCATGGAGCGCAACGCGTCGACCTGCTCCGTGACCGTCATCGAGCCGAGCTCCGCCGTGATTCCGGATCCGACCCGGCCGCCCACCATCAGCGCCGTCAGCACCGGGCCGAGCTCGCGGACGAGCGAGATCGCGACGACCCGGCCGGTGAACATCTTTCCGCCGAAGGCGGCGAGCGAATACGCGGTCTGCAGAGCGAGCACCATCCCCACGGAAAAGGCTGTGATCCCGGTGATCGACAGCGATTTGACGCCGAGATCGTCCATCTGGGCAACGACCTGCGAGGCGTAAAACGGACGGGTGACGGCGGCGTGCGCGGTCTGGACGAGCATGGTGCCGAGGCCGCCCAAGTACTCCAGGATCCCGGCCCCTTTTTTGCCGAGGCGATCGACGAATTTGAGCCACCGGATGTTCCGGTAGAAGATCGTCGTCGCCGTCTGCTGCGTTGTCGGAGGCATGGAATCGCGCGATTCTAGCCTGCGCTCGCGGCCGCTGTAAAACACGGCGGCCGCGAAACTTCCGCGCGGGCGGCTCTTTTTCAGAGTCGGGGGGGCGCAGCTACAATCGCCCGCGATGCGGGCCGTGCGCTCCGCGATCGTCTGGGCGATCGTCCTCGCGCTGACGGTCGTCTTCGGCGTGCCCGCGATCTTCGCCGCGCTCGTCCCGCCGCGCGGCGACTGGTTCCTGCGTTTCGCGCGCGGCTGGGCTCGCTCCGTTCTGGCGGTCGCCGGCGTCCCGGTTCGGGTCCTCCACGGCGACCGGCTCGAGCGGGAAAAGAGCTGCATCGTGGTCGCGAACCACGAGAGCTTCTGCGACATCCTGGTGCTTCTCGCGAACCTTCCGATGCAGGTCCGCTTTCTCGCCAAGAGAAGCATCTTCCGGGTGCCGGTCCTCGGCTGGTCGATCGCGGCGGCCGGATTCGTGCCGGTCGACCGCGAGGACCGCTCGCGAGGAGCGGCGACCGTCGAGGCGGCGCTCGAGCGGCTCGAAGGCGGGCGGTCCCTCGTCATTTTTCCGGAGGAGACGCGGACTTCGACCGGAGAGCTCCTGCCGTTCAAGCGGGGAGCCGCTTCCGATTCTCCCGGTCGCGCTCGCGGGAACGTATCGCGTCTTGAAAAGGGGAACGCTCGAGATCACGCCGGGACCGGTCGTGATGGCCGTCGGCAACCGGATCGAGGTGTCCGGCCGCTCCATCCGGGAGCGCGACGCCGTGACGCGCGCGGCGCGCGACGAGATCGAGTCGTTGCGCGCGGAGGCCGGTCGAGCGGTCGCGTGATAGCTTGAGAATTCGATGTCCGCCGCCGCGGAGCCGACCGAAGAAAAAGTCCTGGAGGTCCTGCGAACCATCCGGTTCCCCGGCCTTTCGCGCGACATCGTTTCGTTCGGTTTCGTCAAGGATCTCGAGATCGGCGGCGGCAACGTCTCCTTCCGGCTGGAAGTCCAGACGTCGTCTCCCCGCGCGGCCGAAGAGATCCGACGCGACGCGACCGAGAGACTGCGCTCCCTCCCGGGAGTCCACGCGGTCACGATCCGGCTCGACGTGCGCGAGCCGGCGCCGGCGCCCCCTCGTGGAGCGGTCGGCGTCCCGCCCCCCGATGCCGCGCTCCTGCCCGAGGTCCGCTTCAAAGTCGCGGTCGCCTCCGGAAAAGGGGGCGTGGGCAAGTCCACGGTCGCCGCGAACCTCGCGCTCTCGCTCTCCCGGCTGGGTCAGCGCGTCGGCCTCATGGATTCCGACATCTACGGCCCTTCGCAGCAGATGATGATGGGGATCGACGAGAAGCCCTTCATCAACGAGGCCAACCACATCGTTCCGGTCGAGCGGTTCGGCGTGCGGGTCATGTCACTCGGCTTCCTGATGGACGCCGACCAGCCCGTCATCTGGCGCGGTCCGATGGTGATGAAGGCCGTCGAGCAGTTCTTGGGAGACGTCGAGTGGGGAAAGCTCGACTTCTTGGTCGTGGATCTTCCACCCGGCACCGGCGACGCCCAGCTCACCCTGACCCAGAAGATCCACCTCTCGGGCGCCGTGATCGTCACCACTCCTCAGGACGTCGCACTGATCGACGCCCGCAAGGGCCTGGCGATGTTCCAGAAGGTCAACGTGCCGGTGCTCGGGATCGTCGAGAACATGTCGTATTACATCTGTCCGAAGTGCGGACACCGCGACGAGATCTTCAAACACGGCGGAGGCGAGCGCACCGCGAAGCAGTTGCACGTTCCGTTTCTGGGAGCGATCCCGATCGATCCGAAGGTTGCGCTCGGCGGCGACGCCGGCGTTCCGATCGTGGCCGCGGAGCCGAAGTCGCCGGTGACGGAGGCGTTCCTCGCGGTCGCCGAGGCGGTGCAAAAGGGTCTCGGCGCATAAGGTCTTGCCCGCCCGGATCGAGATCGCGCGGCTCGACATCACCCTCGCCCGCGTCGACGTCATCGTCAACGCGGCGAACGAGGGGCTGCAGCTCGGAGCGGGGGTCGCCGGAGCGATCCGGCGCCGTGGCGGACAGTCGATCCAGATCGAATGCGATCGAATCGGCCACTGCGCCGTGGGGGGAGCCGTCGCGACCGGTGCGGGGAACCTGCCGGCGCGCTGGGTGATCCACGCGGTGGGGCCGGTGTGGCGGGGCGGAGACAAGGGCGAGGACGTGGACCTCGCATCCGCGGTTCTCGCCGCGCTTCGCCTCGCCGACGAGCTCGGGGCGAAGTCGATCGCTCTCCCCGCGATCTCGACCGGGATCTTCGGATTTCCCGCGGCGCGGGCCGCGGAGATCTCGATCCGCGCAGCCCGGTCGTTTGCCGCGACCTCCCGCTCCGTCGAGCGGATCGTATTTTGTCTTTTCGACGACGAGAGCCTCGAAGTCTTCCGGAAGGAGCTCCAGAAGAAATAGCGAAGCCTTGCTTTCGCTATCATCCGCGCGGCATGCCGGCCGGGTTCCTCCTCGTTCTCTTTCTCCGCGCGATCGCGCCTCCCGAAACCGATCTCCCGCGTCTCGAGTCGGCGAAGAACGTGGGGCTCGCCGCGCTCGAGGAAGGGAATCTCGACGAGGCGCGCCGGCGGTTCGAGACGGTCCGCGAGCTTGCGGCCTCCGAGCCGCTCGGATGGGCGGACGGCGCGGTCGTCGCGCTGCGAGCCAAGGACCTCGCGCGGGCGAAAGCGCTCCTCGTCGAGGCACTTTCGCGATCCGGCAACGACGCCCGGGTCCTGGCGCTCGAGGGCGTGCGGCGCGAGCTCGCCGGAGACGCGGCCACCGCAATCGAGGCCTACGAGAAGGCCGTGGCCGCGGATCCGTCGGACCTGCCGTCCCGCTGGGCGGCGGCCCGGCTGCTGACCGAAAAGGTCCCCGGCGGGGCGCCGCGAGCGCTGTCGGCCCTCGAGAAGGCTCTCGAGCGCGCCCCGGCGAACGTCTTTCTCCTCGCCCGGCTGGCCGAGGGATTCCGGGCGGCCGGCGATTCGGCGAAGGCCCTGGAGTCGCACGACCGGATCGTGCGAGTCCTCGACGGCAAGGATCCGAGGCTCGAGAAATCCCTGGCGGAAGCGCGGCAGGCTTCGATCGCCGGCGACTCCCGCACGGCGGCGCTCAAGTACCGGATCGTCGAGAACCTCCTGAAGGTGACCCCCCGGTACCAGCAGGCGCGACGCGACGTCGAACCGGGCGTCGTCGGAATTCCGCTGGAAGACTGGTCCCCGACGCTCGCGGCGAAGATCCGGGCACGCGCGGGACAACCGGTTCCGCTCTCCTTCGCCGCGATACCCGGCGGAGGTCTCGAAAACCTCCGGGCGCTCACGACCGTTCGCGCCATCGGAGGGGACCGCCTCGCGTTCGCGGGGCGCGCCGGGATCGTCGTCGCGGCGCGGAGCGGGCGGGGATACGACGTTCGGCCGGCGCTCCCGGGCGCGGCCGCCTCCCTCGAGGTCGCCGACGTGACCAATTCCGGAAAGATCGACCTGGTGACGCCCGGCGCGCTCTGGGTCGCCGACGCGACCGGCTGGCGGAAGACGGAGGCGCCGGGGGCCGATTCGGTGACCGCGATCGACTTCGACAACGACGGCGACCTCGATCTCTACTTTTCGAGCTCGTCCGGCGACCGACTGATGCGCAACAACCTGGACGGGACGTGGACGGACGTGACGCTCGCGGCCGGCCTGCCGCAGCCGCTCGCTTCGCGCCGCGCCGTCGTCGGCGACTTCGACCGGGACGGCGACCCCGACATCGTGCTCGTGCTCGCCGGAGGCGGCCTCCTTCTCCTCGACAACCTGCGCGGCGGCCGGTTCGCCGTGAAACGCGCGGGCCTCCCCGCGAACGGGGAGATCTCCTCCGCGGCCGAGGGTGACTTCGACTCCGACGGGCGTCTCGATCTGGTCTGGTCCGGCCGGGACGGCGCGTTCGTCGCGCGTAACCGGGGAGACGGCACGTTCGAGCCGGCGAAGGCTTTACCGGCCGCGGGCGCGCCGGTCGTCGCCGACTTCGACAACGACGGTTTTCTCGATCTGTTCCTCGCTTCTCCGAAAGAGAGCTCGACGCTCCTGCGCGGCGACGGCTCCGGCGGTTTCGCGCGCGCGAACGTCGGAACCCTTCCTGCCGCGCTCGACGCCGAGCCGGCGGACCTGGACGGCGACGGGGACCTCGACGTGGTGCTCGTGACGGCCGCGGGAGAACCGGCGCTCCTCGAGAACCGGGGAGGCAACGCGAACGGCTGGATCGACGTCGCGCTCGAGGGGCTTCCGACCGGTTCCGGCAAGGTCAACCGCGCCGGCTTCGGCTCGGAGATCGAAGTGAAGGCGCAGCAGCTCTACGTCTACCGGGTGGTCTCGCGGCCCGTGACCCACGTCGGCCTCGGATCGCGCCGGAAGGCGGAGGTGCTCCGCGTGGTCTGGTCGAACGGCATCCCGCAGAACGACCTTTCGCCGCGGACGCGCGCCACCGTCAAGGAGGTCCAGCAGCTCAAGGGATCGTGCCCCTTCCTCTACGCGTTCGACGGACGGGAGTGGCGTTTCGTGACCGACGTGCTGGGGGCGAGCCCCCTCGGCCTCCTCTACGACGGCGTTCACCAGGCGCCGGCCGATACGCGGGAGTGGCTGATCGTCCGCGGAGCCGAGCTCGCGCCGGCGAAGGGCCGGCTTCTCCTCGACCTGACCGAAGAGCTCTGGGAAGCCGCTTACCTCGATCGGGCGGAGCTGGTCGCCCTGGATCATCCCCGCGGTGTCGCACCCGTTTCGAGCGAAGCGATGGTTCCCCCTCCGTTTAGCCCGGAGGGTCTTTTCACGGTATCCCGGCCGCTCGTGCCGCGGGCGGTCGACGGCGCGGGGCGAGACCGCACGCAGGAGATCGCGCGCGAAGACGGCGTCTACCTCGGCGGTTTCCAGCCGACGAGGTACCAGGGGATCGTGGCGCCGCACGACCTCGTCCTCGACCTCGCGAAGGCGCGCGGGGCCCGGCGGGTGATCCTCTACCTGACCGGCTGGATCTTCTACAGCGATACGTCCATCCAGGTGTCGCTGTCGCAGCCCGCCCCCGGGCCGAACGCGGTCCGCCCGGCGTCGCCGGTCCTCGAAGTGCCGGACGGCCGCGGAGGATGGAGAGTCGCTCTGCCGGTGATGGGCTTTCCCGCCGGCAAGACCAAGACGATGGCGGTCGACGTCTCGGCGGTCTTGCTGCGCTCCGACCCGCGCGTTCGAATTCGAACGAACCTCGCGATCTACTGGGATCGGATCGCGTACACGGCGGACGATCCCGCGGCGGAGGTCCGGAAGACTCCGGTCCCGCTCTCCTCGGCGCGGCTCTCCTTCCGCGGATTCTCCCGGCGCGTCCGGGAGAGCGCGGACGGCCCCCACGTCTTCCTGCACGACGACGTCGAGAGCTCCGCGCGGTGGGCCGACCCGGCCGGCCTCTACACGCGGTACGGCGACGTGCGCGAGCTCCTGACCGCGGCGGACGACCGGTACGTGGTCTTCAAGGGGGGTGACTCGATCCGACTGGAGTACGACGCGTCACGCCTGCCCGCTCTGCCGGCCGGCTGGGAACGCGACTGGCTGCTCGTCTTAGACGGCTGGGAAAAGGACTGCGACAAGAACACGGTGGCGGGGCAGACGGTCGAGCCTCTGCCCTTCCACGGCCAGGACGATTCGCGTTACGGAGAGCGGCAGCAGGAGCCCGCTGCGCTCCCCGAGCTGAGAGCGCGGTGGCTCACGCGCCGGGAGGGCCCGGAAAAGTTTCGAGACTGGGTGAGAACCGCTGGGCGTTAGACGGCTCCGACGAGAAGAGGCTTTGTCGCCAACAGACTCTCGACGGAAATATCTTCATCCACGTCTTCCCAGTGAAGCCCGATGCCCCCACCGATGAGGCGCCACCGCTTGCGCTGTTCCGGAGTGGCTTTCTGAAGACGCGGAAACCAGGCCAGCGGCACTGCTATCTCACGACCGTCCGCCAAAACGACCCGCAGGGCGTCGTCCGTGCAGCTCGCTTCGACCGCGAGAGGCTCCACGTTAACTCTTATGGTGCTCATGCCATCTTTCCTCGAACAGGGACCTGTGTTCCTCGATGATCCGTTGGATCTCGGCTATTTCGCCGCTTCGAAAGCCGCGCGAACGAGCTAATGATACCGGGTTCAGCCAAAACTTCGCGTAGCGCTCGGCGTGCTCAACATGGATGTGGTTCGAGCCCCTCGGAACTGAAGAAGAAGAACCGGTAACCTTTGACCCGCAGAACGAGCGGCATGTGGAAACTCTAGCGCCTTGCGTCGAGGCCAGGCGGGGAGTCCTCAGGACGACAGGCAAGAAAGTTTTTAGATTGACCGCCAGAGAAACACGTTTGGGATGAGAGGACTGGGCGCCGCGACGGTCGCCTTGCTCGCCGCTGCCTGCGCGACGCTCGCCCGAACCGACGGCTCCGGCGTCTTTCGCGACGTGACGAGGTCCTCCGGGATCCGTTTTCGTTTCCGGTCCGATCTCCGGCATCTGAAGATGATCACGACCGTCAACGGCGGCTGCGCTTTCGGGGACGCCGACGGCGACGGGCTTCCCGACCTCTACGTGACCAACTCGATTCCGAGCTGGGGAAAACCGAACGAGAAGAGCTGCGGTCGCCTGTACCGGAACCGCGGCAAAGGGCGTTTCGACGACGTCACGGCGGCCTCGGGCATTCACGCGTGCGGACTCGGAATGGGAGCGTTCTGGGTCGACATCGACGGGGACGGTGACCTCGATCTCTACCTGACGAACCTGGGTCCGAACCAGCTCTACATCAACCGCGGAGACGGGAGGTTCGAGGAAGCTCGCGGAAGCGGCCTGGAGGATCCGCTCTTCTCGGTCGGAGCGGCCTTCCTCGACTACGACGGCGACGGTGACGTGGACGTCGTCGTCGCCAACTATCTCGACTCGACCCCCGAGTGGGAGCGGGCGCAGCCCCAGTTCGAGCTCCGCGTTCCCGAGGACTACATGGGCCAGCCGTCGCATCTCTTCCGCAACGACGGCAACGGCCGGTTCACCGACGTCACGAAGGAAGCGGGTCTTTCGATGCCACCGGCGGAGACGAAGACACTCGGCGTCGCCGTTCTCGATTACGACGGGGACGGGCGGCCCGACCTCTACTTCGTCAACGATCGCGTCTCGAATCGCCTCTTTCACAACCGGGGCGACGGCACTTTCGAGGAGGCGACCGCGGAATCCGGAGCGGGCGTCCTCGGCCCGCGCCCGCGCGCGGGAATGGGTGTAGCGGTCGGCGACGCGGACGGCGATGGTCGGCCCGACCTCTTCGTGACGAACTTCGGAGGGGAGCCGAACAGCTACTACCGCAACGTCGAGGGCGCGCTCTTCGAAGACGCGGGCGAGTCGCTCGGCGGAGCGATGGCGGGTCTCCCATCGGTCCGCTGGGGAACGCATTTCGCGGACTTCGACAACGACGGCTGGCCCGATCTCTACGCGGTCGGCGGCCATCTCGCCCCGCGGTTCGCGCGGCTGCTGGGACATTACAAGAGCGGAAAGGCGGCGTACGTCGAAGCGGGAGACTCCGCGTTCCGGCAGAAGTCGGTCCTTCTGCACAACGCCGGCGGAGGCCGCTTCGAGGAGTGGGGAAACACGGGCGATCTCGCCGCGATCTCGATGTCCGCGCGGGGAAGCGCGGTCGCCGATATCGACAACGACGGCGACCTCGACCTCTTCGTCGTCGACCTCGCCGGTCCCTCCCGGCTCTTCGAAAACCGGATCGGCAGTGAGCGAAGCTGGATCCGCATCGATCCGCGCCCCGGAACGGACCGTCACACGGTCCTGGGCACGCGCGTCCGCGTCACGGCGGGCGGACGAACGCAGGTCCGGGAGCTCCAGGTCTCATCCTCCTACGCCTCCGGCAGCCTGACGGACCTGCACTTCGGCCTGGGCGACGCGGAGAAGGTCGACGTGGAGGTCCGATGGCCGGACGGACAGACCCGGCGGTTCGAGGGCGTCGCCGCGCGCCGGATCTACCGGATCACGCGGGAAGGAGGACTCGAGGAGCGGCGTCCCGGCAGGTTCTAGGTTGCGTGGGCGAGCTGCGCCAGCCGCTCGATGATTCTCGGCAGGACCTTTCGGGGCACCCAGGCCTCTCCCTGCGCGACCTTACGGACCGCCTTGGGCAGAAAGGCTCTCAACCGCCGCCGATTCAAGTATCCGTGCGCCCCGTGGGAGAGCGCGTCCAAGAGCGCGGCGCCCGAGCTCTGCCCGGTCAGGACGATCACCTTGGTGTCCGGGCTGCTGCGGAGGAACACCGGGAGAAGGACGAGGCCGCGTCCCATCGCCAGCTTCGAATCGAGAAGAAGAATTCTCGGCGCGAACCGCGCGGAGCCGAGCGTCTCGGCAGTGGTCGACGCCTCGGCGACGACCCGGATTCCCTTCTCAGACTCGAGCAGACGGAGACAGGCGGCGCGGCGTTCCTTCTCTTCGTCCGCCACGACGACCGTGATCTGCGACATGGAGTTCGGGAAATCATTGTGACCGAAGTCACACTCCAGAGCAATTGCTGTTTTCGACGAAGACTCGAGGCGGGCACGACGAAGGTCGAAGTCACCCGAAAAAAAAACCGGCCGGGCGAACCCGGCCGGTGGAGGCCGTTCGGCGTTGCCGCCGATCAGTTCAAAGGACAGGGAAGATTGTTGAAAGCGTCCAGCCTGTTTGCCTCGGCGACAATCGTCTTCGGGTTTCCGCTCGCCAGGGCAGCGTTCACCTCGTCGAGGACTTGCTGCGTGGTCAAAGGATATTTGCTGCCGAAGGCCGCCGCGTTGAGAAGCGCCGAGACGCCCGCTCGCAGCAGGCTCTGTTGCTTGCCGCATTGACCTTTACCCCCGAAGTTCAGCGCCTGGATCAG
>QHVV01000207.1 GCA_003222385.1 Acidobacteriota bacterium | reverse complement strand
GCCAGATCTGCGAAGTAGTCCGGCGATCCTGCCGGCGGCGCGGCGCGGCCATCCAGCGTCGCCGGCAGCAAGCTCCCGTAAGTTGTGAGCAGGGTGACAGTCTGCTGTGTCGCCGACATTCCGTTCAGCATCCGCGTGCGGTCCAGGGCTGCCACCACTGGACCTAGGAAGACCGTGCCAGCCGAATTGAATTGGTTTACCGCCAGGTAGTAGCCGTCGGGCCAGACGCCCAGCTTGGGATAGTCAGGAAAATTCGTGTACTGGAACGAATAGCGGTAGTACGTGCCGGTGGGGTCGCCTGTCGTCGAGACGGCGATGCAGATCAAGTAGGGCGTCGTGGCACTCGTGCCCGTGATCGCGAATTGCGTAACGACCCAGCGATCGGCGAGCTGGTCGTATACCACGCTGCCGTCACCGTCGTTATCGGTCTCGCATAAGCCACCGAAACCCGTGAACAGCGTGTTGGTCGCGACTGGTCCATAGATCGCGGCGCCACTCTTGTTGAAGACACCGATTGAGGTGTTGACGATCTCGAAGTAATGGTTTGGCCCCACAGCGCCGTTGGAGTCGGAGGGCGCGCCGGTCATGGTGAATGTTCCGGACGGACCCACAAAGCCATCGCCCAAGCCCTCGAAGTTGACGGTCGTGGAAGGCATCGCGGCCACCGAGGCGCTGCCGGTGCCCGGTGTGCTGCTGTCGACGTCGCGCGGCAACGGCGGACCCGCGTGTGGATGCTTGCGCTGTTCACGCGGCGGCATGGCCACTTGGCGGACACCCTTGAGCGTCCTCAGTGGCGGCGAGGTGTCGTGCTTGACGTCGGAGCTCACCTGGACGCCGGACGGAGTCGTGCCGGCAGTGGTCGAGGCCGCGGCTGCATGAGCCGTCTGACCTCCTGGACCGACCATGCCTGTGCCCGCAGCGAAGACTGCGATCACTGCCGCCAACAGGCAGCACCGAAAAGTCATCCGGGCTTGTTTCGCTCCTCCGATCTGCACTCTCCCACACCGTCAGGCGAAACGTGATGCACCGTCATCGCCCGGGGAGTACGAGTTCGACGAAGGCTAGCACCCGCACACGAAAGCCTGCACGCAGCGATTGTGAAGAGTTGTTTGTCGCGATTGGCTGGGCCGCCGAGGTCATCGAGCGCTACGAGGACTGAGGCCGCCTAAAGCCCTCGCCGATGTTGCGCCCATCCGTTGATCGATCACAATGCTGAGCGCCGCCAAAAAGATGCAAGGTCAAACTGGCCCTCGCCCGATCGATAGCCTGACGACCACGATCGTTGCCGCCGGCGCGGTCGTGTTGCTGGTCGCTGTGTGCGCGGGCGTGATGTACCTGATCACGTCTTTCCTCTTCGCCTTCTCTGGTGGGCAGTACCGGATGGTGCCCGTCGTTGGCTACGGCGCTCTTGCCGTGATCGGGGCGACGCTATTGATCGCGATCGTGGTGTGGCGGCTGCGATCCCTGGCCGCGGCGGTCAAATGGGCGGCCATCGCTACGGCGCTGGGATGGGCCCTCGCAATAGTCGGTGAGTGGATCCTGTCGTTCGGGCTGGGCTCGTCCTGACCCTCTCCTACGTCAAGCTGGCGTAGTAACCGCCTTCTTATCCCCGTGGTCGGAGATGCTCGTCAACCTCGCGCCCGCTGAACACTCAGGCGCGGATTAGCTCCAGCAGCTCCTCTTCGGATTTGGCCAGGTCGATCGGGCGGACGCCGCCACTTGAGCGACGGCCGGTCTCCCAGTACACCTCACAGGCGTTTCCCTCCGGATCGTGGACGTAAAAGCTGAGCGTCGGTCCGTGGTCGAGGCTCATGGCAACGCGGGCGCCCCGCTGCGGAGCCTCCGCATACAGGTCTCGCAGCTCGGCGAGTGAGTCGACCTTGAAGGCAACGTGCCGGCCCTGCAGGTTCGACATC
>QHVV01000209.1 GCA_003222385.1 Acidobacteriota bacterium | reverse complement strand
AGGACCGCCGCCACGAGGTCATCGACGGAGAGCTGTACCTGACTCCCGCGCCGACGCCGTACCACCAGCTCGTCAAGCAGCGGATCGAGCGACTCCTTCTCGAGCACGTCGAGGGCCGTGCATTGGGGCAGATACTGGACGCGCCCTGCGACGTCGTCCTGTCGCGTTTCGACGTGCTGCAGCCCGACATCTTCTTCGTTTCGTCCAGCCGCCTGGCGATCATCGGCGAAAAGTTCATCACGGGCGCTCCGGACCTGGTCGTGGAGGTCCTGTCGCCGGGAACGCGCAGGCGGGATCGAATCTCGAAAGCGAAGCGCTACGCGCGGTTCGGTGTCCGCGAGATGTGGATCGCGGATCCGGATCGGAAGACGATTGAGGTTTTCGTCAACACGGGCGACGGCTTCCGGCGGGAAGCGCTCTACGACGGAGACCGCGTCCTGCGCTCGCCACTGCTGCCCGGTCTCGAGATCCCAATCGCGCGCGTTTTCTGACCGCCGGCGAGGGGACGACTCCCGCGGCAGACCGCTCTTCGGATGTAGCAGGTGGCCGGCCGACCTGGCTCCTGATGTCGCAATTGGAGGCCTGACCCCAATTTCCTGAGGGCTCGTCCGGGTAGCTAGCTCTCGAGCAGCGTCGCAAGCTTCCCGATGACTTCGCCCCACGTCTCATCCGGCAGGCGCGCTGCGAGCTCTGCCCGGCGCGCCCGCCAGTCCAGACTCTTGACCTGATCGGCGAGGACGACGCCCTTCACCGACGCATCGGGCGGCAGCTCGACCTCGAACGGATATCCCTTCGCCTGACTCGTGATCGGGCAGAACAGGCCGAGCCCGACTTTCCCGTTGTACGACCGCGGTGAGACGACAACCGCGGGCCGGCGGCCGGCCTGCTCGGGTCCCGCCTGGGGATTAAAGACGATCCAGACGACGTCCCCGCGGTCCGGGACGTAACGCTTCGTCACTTACCAGGCTTCCTGACCGGCGGCGGGACCGGTTTCGATCTCGGGATGTCGGTTCCTCACGGTCACCTTCGACAGAAGTTGGTCCAGCCGGAATCGGGGGGGCACCGAAGCGACGCGCAATTCACCCTTTTCGAGAGAGAGTTCGACCTCGGACGACGGCCGCAGGCCGGCTCCGTCCGCGAAGGGCTTCGGAATTCGGAGCGCCAGGCTGTTTCCCCATTTCTGGACGCGGGTTCTCATCGCTTTGGTATCTACATTGAGTATACCAAATCCGAGTCGCATCGCCGGGACCCGATAAGGAGTTGTCGCGGGACGGATTCCCCGTCAGCCGAGCAGACGGGCGATTACATTCCGAACCCGGGATGCCACCTCACCCACTCTGCCAATCAATGTGGCAAGTGGAGACCTGACCCTCAATGTGGCAAGTGGAGACCTGACCCCAATTCGAGTCTGCTATTCGAACCCCGCGGATTTCGAGGAAATCCGGTAAATGTTGGGGCCGCCGTTCAGAAGGTCTTTCGCCCGGTGGGTCAGGTCGCGATACGTCAGCTTTTCGGTCACGGGCACGGTCGCCCAGCTCGTCTCGCTCGTGAAGTACAGCCACTTCCGGTCGCGCGAGAGAAACGGGTATGTCTCGCTCGCGGGGGCGTTGATCGTGTCGGGCAGGCGGCGCGGCGGGCTCCACGTCCCGTCTTTCCACGACGACGCGTACAGGTCGCCGCGCGGATACGGTGCGCCCCCCGCGATCGCGTCGGCGGGGCGCCCGACCGAGACGAAGAGAAGCAAATCCGCCTCCGGTGTCACGTACGGATGGGTCTCGGTCGCCTCGCTGTTCACCGCGAAACCCACGGGCTCGACCGACGTCCATCCGTTCGTGCCGCGCACCGCGCGGTAGAGATCGAGCGATCCCTTCCCGCCCGGACGGTCCGAGCTGAAATAGATGTCGCCGGCCGCCGAGATGCTCGCGCTCTGCTCCTCCGACGTGGTGTCGATCGGAGCGCCGAGGTTGCGCGGCTCGCCCCAGCCGGTGCCGCGCCGCTCCACGATCCAGAGGTCGGTGTCATTGCGCGCCGGCGCAGAGTCGATCGGGCGGATGGACGGGAACACCAGCCATTTCCCGTCGGGCGAGATCGCCGGGGCGTAGTCGAAGAAGCGGCCGGAGAAGGACGCGACCTCGGGCTTGCTCCACTTCCCTGCCCGCAGCCGTGAGACACAGATCGCCGCGACGGGACGCGTGGTCGGCGTGGGACTCCGGACCGTGAAATAGAACTCCTTGCCGTCCGGCGTGAACGCGCCGCCCGACTCCAGCGCCGGCGTCGAGATCACGCCCTCGCCGAAGACCTCCGCGGCGAAGCGGCCTTTCGGGGCGGAGGCCGCGGGCGTCGCCTCCGGCGGCGAGCCGGCCGCATCGGTCAGAACCGGCCTCTTCGCGGTCGAAGTGAGATGCACCTCCGGCAGCCCCAGCTCCGCCAGCGGGATCTCGTAGATGTTGCCGAGGCCGTTGCCGATCGCCGCGCTCCGCGACACGATCTCGTCGTACGTGACCGGCCGCCCGCGCGTCTCCGTCGGATAACCGCGCTCGCTCGCGAAGATCAGCGAGCGGCCGTCCGGCGTGAACCGCGGAGAGTACTCGCGCGCGGCGGTGTTGATCTTCTCCAGCGCGCGCGGCGCAGTCCACGCGTCGCCCCGCCGCTCCGACACGAAGAGGTCCGAGTTCGCCGGATCGGCGGAGCGGCCGAACGCGCCCAGGATCAGGAACGACTGGTCGGGCGCGATCAGGACTTCGATCGTCGAGAAGTTCTCCCCGTTGACGGCGGCCGTCGACGAGCCGCGAGCGGTAGATGTCGATTCCCCCGAGAGAGCCTTTGCGCGCGGACGCGAAGTAGAGCGTCCCGTCGGAGGCCTCGGAGGCGAAGTACTCGTTGACGCTGCTGTTCACCGGCGCGCCCAGGTTGCGCGGGTCTCCCCATCCCCATCCGGACGTCGTGCGGTCCACGGCCCAGACGTCGAAGTCGTGCGTCGTCTTGCCCGGCGCCGGGCGGTCCGACACGAAATAGAGGCGGTTGCCGTCGGGCGACAGCACCGGGTCGGAGTCGCGGTAGTGGCCGGAGAAGGGCGCGATCTCGGGCTCGGTCCAGCGGCCGTTCACGCGGTGCGAAACGCAGATGACGTAGAGGTAGGACCGCGGCACCGAGACGTTGAAGAAGATGGTGTCGCCGTCGGGGGTGATCGCGCCGCCGAACTCGTCGAGAGGAGTCGAGACGACGCCCTCCCCCACCATCCGCGGCGACTTTTCGGACGGCGTCGGGACGGCCAGAGAGGCAAGGAGCGCGAGGGGAGCGAGAACTAACGCCCCCCAATGTGGCAAGTGGAGACCTGACCCTATTTCGAGGCCCTATCGGGCCGCCGGCACGAGGGTGTTTCCCACGGGATCTCCGTGCCGTAGTTGCGCGGGATGAACATGTCTCCTTGATATACGAGTTTCTGGTGCGGGAGATATGCCAGGCGCCCCGATTCGCGGGACGTCCGGCCGCGCCCCGGCGAAGCGATAGATTCCGCCGGTGCTCGCCGTCATCCTCGTCCTCGCCCTCGCCGCATCTCCCCAGGCGACTCCCACGCCGACGCCGACGTCCACGCCGACGACGCAGCAGGACCTCGCGCGGGAAGCGCGCGCCGCATACGACAGGGCGGATTACGAGACGTTCCTCGAAAAGACGTCGCGCGCCGCAAAGATGTCGCCCGGCGACGTGTGGGTCCTCTACAACCTGGCATGCGGGCAGGCGATCACCGGAAGGCGCGCCGAGGCGGTGAAGACGCTCGACACG
>QHVV01000025.1:39495-48768 GCA_003222385.1 Acidobacteriota bacterium | reverse complement strand
TGAGTTTCAGCCTTGCGACCGTACTCCCCAGGCGGGGCACTTAATGCGTTAGCTTCGGCACCGCAGGGGTCGATACCCGCGACACCAAGTGCCCATCGTTTACGGCGTGGACTACCGGGGTATCTAATCCCGTTTGCTACCCACGCTTTCGCGCCTCAGCGTCAGTTCCGGCCCAGGGGACCGCCTTCGCCACTGGTGTTCCTCCCAATATCTACGCATTTCACCGCTACACTGGGAATTCCGCCCCCCTCTTCCGGACTCGAGCCTTGCAGTTTCTTCCGCACGTCCTCGGTTGAGCCGAGGGATTTCACGAAAGACACGCATGGCCGCCTACGCGCCCTTTACGCCCAATAATTCCGAATAACGCTGGCCCCCTCTGTATTACCGCGGCTGCTGGCACAGAGTTAGCCGGGGCTTCCTTTGCTGGTACAGTCAACGTCTGCGGGTATTAGCCACAAACGATTTCTTCCCAGCCGACAGGAGTTTACAACCCAAGGGCCTTCATCCTCCACGCGGCGTTGCTGCGTCAGGCTTTCGCCCATTGCGCAAGATTCCCCACTGCTGCCTCCCGTAGGAGTCCGGACCGTGTCTCAGTTCCGGTGTGACCGATCGCCCTCTCAGGCCGGTTACCGATCGAAGCCTTGGTGAGCCATTACCTCACCAACTAGCTAATCGGGCGCGGGCCCATCCGGTAGCGCGAGATCTTGCGACCCCGCTTTGATCGTCAGGACTTTCGTCCCGAAGATGTCATGCGGTATTAGCTCGAGTTTCCCCGAGGTATTCCCCACTTCCGGGTAGGTTACCCACGTGTTACTCACCCGTCCGCCGCTCGACTCAGGGAGTTGCCCCCCTGGCCTCGCTCGACTTGCATGTGTTAAGCACGCCGCCAGCGTTCATTCTGAGCCAGGATCAAACTCTCCACTTAAATCTGTTTCATCGACCCGGACCGAAATCCGAGCCGGTTGAAGAAGAGCCGAACCTGCTTTCACGAAAACAGGAAACTCTGCTTTTTTTCAAAAAGCAGGAAAAAGACGTCTGGCACGCTCTACTCAGTTTTCAAGGAACCGGATCCCGGATTGACCTGGACGCGCTGTCCCACCAGCGCAACTATCTGAAAACCGCCGTCCGAAGGCGGAAATTTCAGATTACGGCCTTCTCGTGCCCGGGTCAACGAAAACCTCTCGTCGAACCCCCTCCGCAGAGACGGAGAGCGCGTTTTCCCGGGCTTGGAAAGAACTGGAAACCCTTTCGGGTGGACGCGCAATATAGGTGTTCCGCCGGGGCCTGTCAAGGAGTCGGAAAGATGCCGGTAAACTCTTTCGACAGAGAACGTTCGATTTCAGGTCGATGCACAGGAATCTGGGCACTGGCCGGCCTCACGGAGTGGAAGAGGCGCGGCGCTCGTCGGACGGCCTTTCTCGATCGAGACAGAGGGACGCGCGCACGCTCGTGTCCGTCATCGGCAGCGACGCGGCGCCGAACCGGGAGCGGAGGAGAAAGTATTCCGGGAGCGGCCGGTCGTCCGTGATGAGGGGACCTTCGCCGCCGAACTTCGCCACGGCGGAGCCCGACGCGCAAACGAGACGAGGAACGAGCTGCCCCCACTGCTGCTCCGTCAGAGGGGACGAGTCGGCGGCGTTGTCGAGATCTTCGATGACGCCGGGTCTCGCGAGGATTGCGTGGACCGCCGCTGGGCGGAAATCGATCGGCTCCCGGCTGCCGAAAAGGAAAACGCCGCATCTGCCGGACCCGCATTTGCCGCGCCCGAGCGCGATCGTGACCCGCGGGAAAACGGACGAGAAGGTTCGGACGTGCGCTCGAAATTCATCGATCGTCTGGTCGTACGGCATCCACTCCATCATGAGACCGCGTTGCACGAGGTGTGAGAGGGCCGACCTGTAGAACTCGCGCGAATAGAGGATCGCCGTACCCGAGCTTCGAATCGGTGGAGGAGGGTCGACGGTAATCAGGTCGTAACGGTGCCTCGCCAGATCCAGGTAGTTTCGCCCGTCGGCGATGATCAGCCGGGCGCGAGGATGGGACAGGAAGCTTCGAGCGCTTCCGAAGAAATAACCGAACATGCGGGGGACCGACGGAACGAGTTCCACGGTTTCCACGGACAAGCCGGCAACGATCGCGGAATGAAACGTCGAGCCCATTCCGAAGCACAGGTTGAGCATCGACCGAGCGTCCGGGCGAATCATCATCGGCAGAATCGCCATCAGCCGCGCATCGACCGTCAGATGCGTCATCCCCGTTCCGGCGACCCACAGGCGCTTGAGCGGACCGATCCGGCCCGCCTGCACGGAAGCGATCTCGTCCTCCACGGACGCATACAAAGCTCCTTTCTGCCGCACATAGGTCTCCCCGGGGTCGGCAACGAAGGATGGCGGCCGGACCAGTGCGAATCCACAGGCGCCGGCGATCACCACCGTCACGACGCGGCCGAGCCGGCGCAGAATCGGGAGGGCCCGCCAACCCGGCCCGAGCAGCGCGACGCCGAAGAGAGAATTGACGAAAGAGAGCAGGACCACGGTCCGAGGAGATCCGATCAACGGAACGAGCGCGAATGGAACCAGGATGGTTCCGAATATCGCGCCCGCCGTATTCACAGCGAGAAGCGAGCCGGAGTCACGCCCGACCCGGTTGTCGGAAGAGGCAACCAGGCTGGCAGCGAGCGGCAGCGTCAGGCCGAGAGCGAGTGTCACGGGAAACACGACGAGCAGCGTGGTCTGAACGAACGCCAGCCACACGATCCGTCCGCTCACCAGGGCGAGCCCGATTAGGTTGATCGCCGCGACGGCAGTCTGCGCAGCAGAAAGCGCGTGCACCGTCTCGTTCGGCCGCGGCGGTCGCGAAGATACGGCAGCGGCGCCGGCCGCGATACCGAGCAGGAAGATGAACAGGATGGCGGTGAAGACGTACGTCGTGTTGCCGGTGCCGGAAGAGAGGAGCCGGGTCCACAGCACCTGATAGCCGAGAGATGTGAATCCGGAGAGGAAGGCCGCCAGGAGTCCCAGCCGCTTCCAGGGGGTCGGGTGCGGTGCGTCTCGTTCTTCCCACTCGACGGCGGCCGCGCATCGCGGAGGCGCCGAACTTCGATCGAGCCCCAACGCGAAGAGACCGGCCGCGCCCGAGCACATCGCTCCGGCCGTCAAAGTCCCGTGGAGACCGAAGAGCTCGATGAGAACGAACCCGGAAAGAGCAGTCCCCACGATGGCACCGAAAGTGTTCGCCGCGTAAAGGCGCCCGAACGTCGTCTCGACGTCTTTTCTCTTTCGCGCCAGATACCGCGTCAGAACAGGAAGCGTGGCTCCCATGAGAACGGTAGCGGGAGCCAGAGCGAGAATCGCGAGGAGAAAGCGGATCGCCGTGATCGCGCCGGGAAAGGCCTGGAGAGCTTCATAAGCCGTCCCGTAAATCTGCTGGATCAGCCGGAAGAGGCGAGGGGTGATCAGAACGATCGGTACGAGCGCGATCTCGAGAAGCCCGTAGAGGCGGAGTGGGGAGCGGACCCGATCCGCGAGCCGTCCTCCCAACAAGCTGCCCATCGCGATTCCGCCGAAGAACGCGGAGAGGATCGTCGAAATGGCCTGGGTGGTATTGCCATAGACGAGGACGAGCTGGCGCGCCCAGACGATCTCGTAGATGAGCCCGGCGGCGCCCGACAGGAAAAAGATGAGAAGGACTCTGCGGGGGCTTGCGACGGGGATCGCCGGAGGGACGAACCGGGGGTGGCCGGAGAGGGTTGATCTCAAGACTTCAGGGCTGCCGGAGTGGCCAACAATCGTTCCCGTGTTGGCTCGTTTCCGCCAAGAGCGCACCCGAGGATTTCGTTCTCGATCCGCTTCCGTTCTCGTTACGACTCGATCGGAAGTTTAGCAAGCATCCGAGCAATCGCCTCGGGATACGCTTCGTGCTCCTTTTCGAGAATGCGGTTGGACAGACTCTCTTCCGTGTCTCCCGGCTCGATCCTCACCCGCTTTTGGAGCACGATGGGCCCGGTGTCCGTGCCCTCGTCCACGATATGGACCGTGCAGCCGGAGACTTCGTCCCCTGCCTCCAGCGCGCGGAGCTGCGGTTTGGTACCAGCGTATCTTGGTAACAACGAAGGGTGGATGTTCAGGAGCCGGCCGCGCCAGCGCGTCACGAAGTCGGGCGAGAGGATCCGCATGTATCCGGCCAGGCAAACCAGGTCCGGACGGGCTTCGCCCAGGATCCGCAGGATCGCCGCCTCGTGGTCCGCGCGGGTCGAAAAGCCGCGGCGATCCACGGCGAACGCGGGCAGGCCGCGCTCCTTCGCTCGCGCGAGACCCCGGGCGTCGGGCACGTCCGACACCACCGCGACGATGCCGGCGTCCGGAATGGCACCCGCTTCGACCGCGTCGGCGATCGCTTCGAAGTTCGATCCGCGGCCGGAGAGCAGGATCGCCAGGCGCCGCATCGGCGGAGTCTAATTCCCGGATTTCGGAGCCGCCGTCTCACGTCTCAGGTCCGAACCGGCCGATGCGCCTTGATAGGATCCGACCAAGGTCACCTTCGAGCGAAGGAGAGAAAATGCACATCCTGTGGGTCATCCTCATCGGCCTGGTTGCCGGAGCGTTGGCGCGGTTGATCGTCCCGGGAACGGAGCCCGGCGGTTTCATCGTGTCGATCATTCTCGGCATCGTGGGCGCGCTCGTCGCCACCTGGCTGGGCAAGGTGATCGGCTGGTACAAGGAGGGCGAATCCGCCGGGCTGATCGGCGCCACAGTGGGCGCGATCCTCTTGCTCGCCGTTTATCACCTGATCCGGAGGCGCTCCGCCCCGGCCTAGATCTCGCCGCGCGTCACCGCAGGGACGCGTCGATCACGATCCGTCGGGACCCCGCCCGGACGTCGCCGATTGCGTACCAGGCCTGCTCGATCGCCTGCCAGGTCCGCGAGATCCGCGAAAGATCGTCCGGCGCGGCGAACACGACCATGCCGATGCCCATGTTGAAGACGCGGTGCATTTCTTCGAAAGAAACGTCGCCGCCCTTTTCGATGAGCTGGAAGATCGCCGGTACCGGCCAGGCGCCGGCTTTCACGACGACCTCGAGGCCTTCCGGAACGACCCGCGGAATGTTGTCGAAGAATCCTCCACCGGTGATGTGCGCCATCCCGTGCACGAGATCGTCGGCGAGCAGCGGGCGGAGCGCCTTCCAATAGGACAGGTGGGGCGCGAGGAGAACATCCCCGACGGTCGCGCCTCCGAGCTCGCGCATCCGATCGGCCGGCTTTCTGCCGAGCCGCTCGAAGAGGATTTGGGTGTGGAGGCCCGCCGACGGCAGCCCGAGAGCTGCGTCGCCATCTCGAATCCGGGATCCGTCCAGGATCTTTTCCCGGTCGACGATCCCCACGATGGTGCCGGCGACGTCATACTCGCCGGGCGAGTAAAAGCCGGGCATCTCTGCGGTCTCGCCGCCCAGAAGCGCGACGCCGTTTTCCCGGCAAGCGCGTGCGATCCCCTCCAGAACTTTGTGCAATGTCGCCGGCTCGAGCCGGCCGGCCGCGACGTAGTCGAGGAAAAAGAGCGGTGCTGCGCCCTGGACGAGGATGTCGTTGACGCAATGGTTGACGAGATCGGCTCCGCACGAGTCGTGGCGTCCCATCTCGAAGGCGACCTTGAGCTTCGTTCCGACGCCGTCCGTCGAAGCGACGAGCACCGGCTCGCTGTAGCTCGAGAGATCCGGTCGGAAGAGCCCTCCGAACCCACCGACGTCGCCGAGGACCCCCGGCGTGAACGTCGATCGGATGAGGTCCTTCGCGCGCGCGAGCGCCGCGGCTTTGGCGTCAGAAGCCGGGATTGTAGTGGTTCCGCGACGACGGAAGACCTTGCCACCCGGGGAGGAATCGACGACGAGATAGTTTCGCTCGATCCAGGCGGCGAGGACCAGGTCATATCCGACTCCAAACGACCCGATCTTGAACTCCGGAAAAGATCGATCGAAGACGACGACGAGGTCCGGCGGGTTCCGGTCGAGAGCGGCAACGAGCTTGTGCTCGGCCTTCTCATCCACCCATCCGGGAACGTGCCACTCGTAAGGCGAGACATTCACCAGCTCGAAGAGAACATCGACGCCGTTCGTTTCCGGAAGGACCCAGACCTTCTCGCCTTTTCTCGCGACGCGCCGGATGCCGTCGAACACCCTCCGCGCCCGGGGTCCGACCCAGATCCGCCCTTTCTCCGTCTCGAAGCTCACCCGGGACGGAGGCGCAAGGCTACGTACCGAGAGGATCGCGCCATACCACGCGATCGCGAAAACGAGCAGCGCCGCCGCTCTCCGCGTACTCTCCGCCGCTTTCCCCGGACCAGGCATCAACCGCGGGGCGAGCAAAAACAGAAACAGAACCCAGGTCAGACTGGTCGCGAAGTGTCCGATGCCGGAATAGTGACCTCCGAGGTTCGTCGAGAACGCCGTTCGGGTGGCGGCCAGACCCGCGAAGATCCCGATCGCGACGAGCGGGATGCGGTCTTCGGGATTCGCCAGGAGTAACGCCAGGGCGGCCACGGCGAACGCGATCGTCATCGAGAGTTGAATCGGGTGAAACCACTCGTTCAACGACGACATCACGCCACCGATCAACAGCAGGAGCAGCAGCACCACCGGCGGAACCCAGGCGCGGCGGCGCCAGTCCCGGGCAACGAGAATTCCGAGAAGAGCGAGAAGGGACAGATAGAAGAGCAGCATTTCGATCGATCCGAAGTACTGCGACCGCCAGTCGACGGGGTTGACTCCGGCGACGATGCGGTAGAGCGCATCCCATCGCGCAGGGGGACGAGGCTCGAGAGGCCAGAGATGGCTCGCGCGAAGCGATTCGATCGGCGCGCTCCAGAATACGAAGGCCGCGCCGCAGCCGACGACGATCAGGAATCCGGCGAAACAGCGAGCAAACCAGGTCCACGCCGGCTTCGAAAAAGCGAGAAGTGAAGCGCCGAGCGCGGCGATCGCCGCGACGCCGATCTCCTGTTTGCTCAAGAGCGCGAGACCCGCCAGGGCGCCCGCGACCCACCCTCTCCATCGCCGATCCGGTCTCCGGAGGTCGAGCAGGAGCAGCGCTCCGAGGGAGAACGCCAGCGCGTGGACGGCCGCGGGCGCGTAAGGCAGGACGAGCCGGCCGGGGCGGGCCGGGAGCGAAGAGAGACACCGCGACGACGAGGCCGACCAGCGCGAGGCGCTCGAAGGTCGTCAAAAAGCGCCGGGCGAGCCGGAGGAGGAGCAGCGCCGCGACGATCGCGCCGATCCAGCAGACGGCCAGGAGATAGGTCGCGGAAGCCCCGAAAATCCGGGCTCCCCAGGAGAGCAGGTAGGGAGACAGCGGGCCGAACTGGATGAAGACGTCGCGATAGAGCCGCTCTCCGTGGGCGAGCCGGTAGATGAAGGACCACCAGATACCGGCATCTCCGATCGGATCCAGCCAGCGGCCTCGGCCGGCCGCCGTCGTGAAGACGACGAGCACGATCTCGGGAAGCCACGCGACGACCCGTCTGGCCCGGGAGGCTGTTTCCGGCGACCGCCGAATCATCGCGCGGAGACCTTCCGGAGGTAGTACTCGATCTCCAAGGATCGGGCGGATGCGTTCGGGCGAAAGCGCGCGCGATCGTAGCTCTCTCCGATCCACCGCCGGATTTCTCGAGCGTAGTCCGCGCCGAAAAAGCCGGCCCCGTACTCTCCCAGGAGGCGCCGCCAGATCACCACGGCGGCGGGCGGCGCCGCCCGGAGCTCGCGGAGGATCTCCGGCTCGTTTCGCTCGTCGACGTAGCCCGGGAGATAGAGCTTGTGCCGGATCGGATTCCTCCGGCCGGAGAGGTAATTTAGGATCTCCCCTTCCGGAAAGACGACGAGACCGTCTGTCGAACGGGAGCTCGACCGGATCGCCGCGGCGAGCCCTTCGATCTCGCGCGCCAGCTCGGGGCGGGCCGAGAGGAACCCTCCGGTGCCGGGAATCCGGACTCGCTCGTCCGTTCCGTACTCCGCGAATCGGGCGGCGAACGCAGCTCCGATTAGAAGCACGAGCGCCATCGCGATCCCCGTCCCCCACCTTTCGCGAAACGGCGCGGAGGCTTCCCGGCCGACGGCAATCGAACAGAGCGCAGCCGCGGCGACGAACGCGAAGAGGAGCGGAGGTCCGACGTAAGGTCCGTCCTCGATGAAGAAGAGGCGGCGGTGGGAAAGGAGAAGTCCCAGCGCGCCGAAGCCGGTCAGCGCGGCCGCGGCGCGATGCCGGCCGGACGAGAGCCCGACGACGCACGCCGCCGCGCAGGCGAGAGGCGCCGCGCTCCAGATCAGGCCTCCCGATGATCCGCCTCCACGCCACGCGGCCAGCGCCAGCACCAGAAGAACGACGGCGAGCGGCGCGAGCCGCCGGCGCGCGCGGGCAGGATCGCCTCGCGCGAGCGCCGCGATCTCCACCAGGAAGAAAACGCCGGTCCACATCGCCATCGAATAGAGCAGAGTCCAGATCCCGTCCCGCCATCCCGAGACGCCCGAGAGGATCGGATGCGATCGCGTCTCCGCGGGGACGTTCAGCAGGAGCACCGGCGCGTCCCGCGTGAACGAGGGCCATCCCGCGCGCAAGCCGAAGACGGCGAAGACTCCCCCGAACACGAGGAGAAAAGCGGCGAGGAGGCGCAGCTCCTGCGCCCGGACGCCGTTCCGACCGGTCGCCCGCTGAAAAACCACGACGCCGGCGACCGCGAGCGTGGCGAGACCCCACTCCGTCCGGCACAGGCCGGCGAGTGCGGCGAGCGCGCCCGCCAGTGCCGGCGACCACGGGCGGCGAACGGCGTCGGGACGGAGAACGACCGCGAGAGCGGCGAGCGCGAAGGCCGCGGCGTGCCAGATGCGGTAACCCATGCCGAGGATCGACCCGCCCGCGCTCGGCATGAAGACGAGCGCCGGAACCGCCAGAGCGGTCCACAGGACCGCCTCCCGCCGGCCGGTGACGGTGGAGAGCGCGAAAAAGAGCGCCGCGAGAACGCCGAGCGATCCCACGACGCCGGCCGTCACCAGGGTCGAGAAGCTCGACCCGAGCACGCGAAAGAAGACGGCGTGGAGACAGGGAGTGAACGGGCCGAACCAGTACACGACGTCGCGATAGAGGCGCTCTCCCCGAGCGAGCGCGTCGGGGACGATCCATTCCCGTCCCGAGTCGACCAGGACGTCGGACCACCGGCCGCGGGAGACGACGAAGAGCGCGACGGTCGCGGCCGCGAACGCCGCGGCGCCGGCGACCCGGACAGCCCGGCCCC
>QHVV01000025.1:18371-39442 GCA_003222385.1 Acidobacteriota bacterium | reverse complement strand
GAAAGCGCGGTCGAGCTCTTCGTCCGCCGTGTAGAAATGGGAAGACATCCGGATGCCGGCGCCCGGCCGGTAATCGACGATGACGTCGCGCGCGTTCAATTCACGCGAAACCTCGAGCGCGTTCTCGAAGTCGACGCACGAAAGCCCGCGGTCGCTGGAGATCAGGTAGGTCGTCTTCTCGAGGATCGGGAACTCCGGCCGGAACCGGAGGAGAGGGTCAGCGGCCAACGGCTCCCCGCTCGATGCGTCGGCCGCTCCTGTACACCGCGTCGATCGCGCGGACGTTCTTCACGTCGGCGAGAGGGTCCGCGGAGAGCACCAGGAGGTCCGCGCGTTTTCCGGGCTCCAGGCTCCCGCGGTCCCGCTCGATCCCGAGCGAACGGGCCGCCGTCTGCGTCGCCGAGCGGATCGCCTGGAGCGGCGCGAGCCCCGCCCGTACATAGAGGTCCATCTCGATCGAGACACCGAGTGCCGGGAACGCCCACATGTCCGTTCCGAGCGCAACCGGAACGCCGGCGGCTTCGAGCCTGCGGAGGTTTTCCCGGAGCGCCGTTCTCGGCGTTCGGGTAACGCTCGCGGTAGCCGTCCGAATACGCGGCGCCTCGGTACCGCGCGACCGTCTCCGCCGGAAGGCCGGCCGCGGCGCGCGGATCCGAGAGAACGGAGTCGACGAACCCCCGGGGGTCCGCGAGGAACTCGAAGATATCCATGGTCGGGACGTAGAAGACCGGACGATTTTTCATGACTGCGAGGGTCGCGCCGTCGATCGGATCGAGCACGCCGTGGGCAAGAGCCGTCGCGCCGCCCGCGATCGCCTCCTTCGCGTCGGCGAGCCCGGGCGCGTGGACGATCGCGCGGAGCCCGAGGAGCCGCGCCTCCCCGATCAAGGCTTTCGAGACGTCGGGCTGCATCCGCGGCAGTCGCGGCTTCGGATCGCGGCACCAACTCATGTCGTCGAGCATGAGCTTGATCTCCGACGATCCGAGCTCCTTCGCCCTGCGGACCGAAGCGCGCGCGGCGGCGGGCGTCGGCGGGAAGCGGTCGAGGTGGCCGTCGGCCGGCTCGCCCTGGTCCCACCAGCCGCCTTTCGTCGTGAAGATGGGCGCCGCCGGGAAGACCTCGGGGACGTCGGATCTCGTCCTCGATTCCGAAGCGAGCCTTTCCGCGGCCGCGACGTCCTCGGCCATCAGCCGCACGGAGGTCACGCCCCAGTCGAGCATCGTTTCCAGATCACGGTCCGATTCGGCGTGGACGTGGGCGTCGATCAGTCCGGGCAGGATCCACTTCCCGCCGGCGTCCCGGACTTCCGCTCCCGCCGGGAGAGCCGCGACCGCGGCCGGCGTCGCCGTGCCGACCGAAACGATCCGGCCGTTTTCGACCACGAGAAGCGCGTTCGACCGGGGGGGCGCACCCGTGCCGTCGATGACCGTCGCGCCGCGGAAAACGAGTGTCGCGAACAGGAGCGTCTTAACGGGCGACCGCTCCCTCTTTTTCGAGCTCCTCTTCCGGGATCTCGACGGGATATACCCCGGTGAAGCAGGCGGCGCAGGTCGCCTGGAGCGGGCGGCCGAAGGCCTCGAGCATCCCCTCCGTCGACAGATAGCCGAGCGAGTCGGCACCGATGAACTGCCGGATCTCCTCGACCGAGCTGTTCGCGGCGATCAGCTCCCGACGGGTCGGCGTGTCGATTCCATAGTGGCAGGAGGCCATTGTCGGCGGCGACGAAACGCGCATGTGGATCTCGCGGACGCCGGCTTCGCGCAGCATTCGGACGATCTTTTTGGACGTCGTGCCGCGCACGATCGAGTCGTCGACCAGGACGATCCGCTTGCCTTCGACCACGTCGCGAACCGGATTCAGCTTGACCTTGACGCCGAAGTGACGGATCGCCTGTTTCGGCTCGATGAACGTCCGGCCGACGTAGTGGTTCCGGACGAGCCCGAGCGCGAACGGGATCCCCGACTCGCGCGCATAACCGAGGGCGGCGTACATGCCCGAGTCGGGTACCGGAACGACGAGGTCCGCCTCCGCGGGATGCTCGCGCGCGAGACGCGCTCCGAAAGCCTCGCGGGAGGCGGCGACGCTCTTGCCGAAGACCGTTGAGTCGGGACGGGCGAAATAGACGTGCTCGAAGATGCACGGGGTCGAGTTGGCGATCGCGAACCGGCGGCCGGTCACGCCTGCGCGGGACAGCCGCACGATCTCTCCCGGCTCGACGTCCCGCTCGAATCGAGCCTCGATCAGGTCGAAGGCACACGTCTCGGACGCGACGACCGGCGAGCCTTCCCGGGTCCCTAGGGAGAGCGGCCGAATGCCATGCGGATCGCGCGCCGCGAAGATCCCCTCGAGGGAGAGGACCAGGATCGAGTATCCCCCCTGGACGTCCAGCAGGGCCTCGGCCAGCGCCGAGGCGACGTCCGGCGCCTTCGAGCGCGCCACGAGGTGCAGGATGACCTCGGAATCCGACGTGGTCGTGAAGAGCGCGCCCGACTGCTCCAGACGGCGTCGGATCTCCCGGGCGTTGACGAGATTTCCGTTGTGCGCGAGCGCGAGCGGGCCGCGGCCGGTCGCGAATACGATCGGCTGCGCGTTCGCGAGGTGTGACGCGCCGGCCGTCGAGTACCGCACGTGCCCGATCGCGGCGCGTCCGGGCAGGCGCGACAGCCTTGCCTCGTCGAAGACGTCCGCGACGTAGCCCATTTCGCGCTCGACTCGGACGAGTTCTCCGTCGAGAGTCGCGATGCCCGCCGATTCCTGGCCGCGGTGCTGGAGCGCGTAGAGCCCGAGGTAGGCGATATTCGCCGCGTCCTCGGAATCCGCGATTCCGAAGATGCCGCACTCGTCGCGGAAGCCGCCGCGTGTCTCCATGCCGTCAGATGTTAACGCCTCGCGCGAGACGTTCATGCCTCGATCGCCGAAGTCGGCGCCGGAGAAGCCCGTCAGGACATCCAGTCCGCGAAGATGCGCACCTTCTTCGCGGAGCTCCAGACGCCGGGCTCGACCTTCGTCGTGAGCGAGATCTCGATCGCGTGCGCTCCGGGGGGCAGGACTCTTCGAGTCGAGTACGCCCCAATCTGCTTCCCCGCTTGATCGAGGAGCCTCACGACGATCTCGACCCGATGCGCCTGGCCGTCGGTGTTCGACCCGGTGAAGATCCACTCCGTCACGACCGGAGCGGCGCCCGGCTCGGATTTTCCCTGCAGGGTCACCGAATCGATCGAAGCGACGAACCGAGCACGGTACTCGAGCCTCTGGAGCGTCGTCTTTTCGCCCGGCGGCGGAAGCGGAATCGTCGTCTCGGAGTGTTGCATCAAGGCTGCGAAAGCGAGCACCGTCGCGAACCAAAGGGCGGTGAAGGAAACCGCTTTTCTACGCGCGTTCATGGCCCTCCTTTCGATTTTTGAAGAATTATAGCGGCGTCCTTCCCGGCAGGAGCTCCGCGATCTCCCGGTCGTGCCGGCGCGCGAGCACGAGCTGGGACGCCACCGCACCGATTAGCGCGATGAACATGTCCCACTGCGTGTCCCAGACGTCCCCCTGCGTGCCGAGGAACGCCATCGCCGCGGACCCCGAGAGGACCGCCATCAACCACTCGAACAGCTCGTAGGTCGCGGAGATCGCCAGGCACACGCAGGTCACCAGGAAAAAGAGCCAGCGCCCGGCAGGCAATCCGAGCCTGCGCCGCAGCACCTCGCGGACGAGCACCGCCGGCACGAATCCCTGCACGAAGTGCCCGAGCCGGTCGTAGTGGTTTCGCGCGAGCCCGAGAAGGTCGCGCACCCAGAATCCGATCGGAACTTCGGCGTACGTGTAGTGGCCCCCGACCATGAGCACGATCGCGTGCAGGAGGATCAGGCGATACGCGAGACGCGTGAGCGGAAAGCGGCGCGCCGTCAGGAGGAGGACCGGAACCGCCGCCAGAATCGGGACGACCTCCAGGAACCACGTGTATCGATCCTTCGGATGGATTCCGGAGACCGCGAGAAGAGAAAGGCCGACGGCCAGCAGAAGGAGCGGCTCGCGGCGGCGGTCGACCGCCGCCGTGCCGGAGGCGGTCGAAGAGGGCAGAGACGACGAGGACTGGTCCATGACGGGGTGAGACCGCAGAAGATACCGAAGAAGGGGGATTTTCCGCCCCGCTCCCACCCTGCACGGCTGGCACGCGCCGTGCTCTCTAGCGCATTCGGTATGAGTATCGGGACGCCGGATCGACGAAAGCTCCTGGCCGCGGCGGTCGTTCTTCTGGCCGGGCTGGCCGCGGGATGCGGGTCTTCCGCTTACGCGCGTCGAACCGATCAGGACCGTCTGCTGTCGGCCCGGGTGGAAGAGCGCCTGGCGGTGGTCTCCAGCCTCGCCGGTTCGCGCGTGGAGGCCAGGTCGCACTGGGGGGTCGTGGCCCTGCTCGGAGACGTCCCCGAAGAGTCGATGAAGGTCGAGGCGGAGCAGGTCGCGACGGCGGTCCCCGGCGTCGTGCGGGTCAACAACCTCATCCTGGTTGCAAAGGAGGCCTCGAGGGCCGTGGGATCAGCCCCGCCGCGAGGCTCCCTGACTATCGCCCGGGCCGACTAGGTCCAAAGGAGGGGTACATCATGGTGAAGCGTTTTCACGGAATCCTGGGTGTCGCTGCCGTCGTCGTGCTCGTCGCATTTGTCGCCGGCTGCTCGACGACGAAGTCGCCGGGAAGGCAGGTCGACGACGCATCGATAAAAGCAGCCGTCAAGGCGAAGCTGACGGCGGATCGGTTCTCGAACATCGTCAACGTCGAAGTCAACGTCACGAATGGAGTCGTGACGCTGGCGGGCGAGGTCCCGAACGCGCAGGTGAAAGCTGACGCGGAGCGCGAGACGCGCACGGTGGACGGCGTGCGCGGCGTCAACAACAACCTGCAGGTCAAGAGCCCGCCCTCGCCCTAGCCTCGGTTGCGCCCGCGACTCGAACGGCAGACGCGAGGTCTGCCGTTTTTTTGGGGGTCAGGCGGGTATTTTGGTATTACGGCCTGAATAAGACCAAGCTACCCGCCTGACCCCAGCATGCCGACCTGGAAGCTCACGCTCGAATACGACGGCACCCGCTATCGCGGCTGGCAGGCCCAGGCGAACACGGAGCGCACGGTGCAGGGGGTTCTGCTCCGCGCGGCTCGCGAGGTAGTGGGCGCCGATGCGGTCGCCGGCGGCGCGGGCCGGACCGACGCGGGAGTTCACGCTCTGGCGCAGGTCGCGCACCTGAAGGCCCGGAGCAGTCTGCCCCCCGTCGAAATCCGGCATGGATTGAACGACGCGCTCCCGCACGACGTCAACGTCCTCTCGGTCGAGCCGGCCGCCCCCGCCTTTCACGCGCGCCACGATGCCCTGAGCCGCACCTATCTTTACCGCATCTCCCGCCGCCGCACGGCGTTCGACAAGCGCTACGTCTGGTGGGTGCGCGACCGGCTGGACTTCTCCGCGATGGAGAAGGCGGCCCGGCATTTTCGGGGCCGCCACGACTTCTTTTCCTTCTGCGAAAACCCGGAGGGTCAGCAGTCCACCATCGTCGTGGTCGAAGGGTCCGAGGTCGCCGAACGCGGTCACGAGATCCACTTCCGGGTCGAGGCGTCGCATTTCCTCTGGAAGATGGTGCGTCGGCTCGCCGGCACCCTCGTCGAGGTCGGCCGGGGAACCCGGACGATCGCGGAAGTCTCGAAACTGCTCGCGGAGAAGTCGCCCGAGCCCGCGCGCTGGACGGCGCCCCCTTCCGGCTTGTTCCTGGAGAAAGTTCGGTACTAGAGGACGTCGGCCGCCGCGATCGCGCTCTCGAAGGAGGTCGTCCAGATCTCCTGGAGCGAGGCGACGTCCTCGTCGACGAGGAGGCGGCCGCCCGATACCCGAATGGAGAGGCGAGTGCCGCGGACCGTTCCGACGGCGCGGAAGGGAACCTGTTCCGCCGCCGAGGCTTCCCGGATCGCCCCTTCGTCTCCCGCGGCGAACGTGATCACGACACGACCCGTGGTCTCGCCGAACAGAAGTGCCGACGGGCGGATCGTCTCCTCGAGCGAGATTTCGGCGCCCGCCGTCCCCTTCATGGCGCACTCGGCGAGCGCGACCGCGAGACCTCCGTCCGAGACGTCGTGCGCGGAAGACAGCAGACCTTTTGACGCGAGCCTCGCGAGAAGCTCCACGAGCCGTCGCTCCGCGTCGAGATCCACCTCGGGGCACGGTCCTTCGTCGCGGCCGTGGATCCTTCGCAGAAATTCACTGGCGCCGAGCTCGTCCCGATTCGAACCGAGGAGGCCGACGACGTCACCCTCGCTCCGGAAGGGGACCGAGACGCGGCGCGAGACGTCGTCTATGAGCCCGACCATTCCGACCGTCGGAGTCGGCGGGATCGGCCGCCCGTCGGTCTCGTTGTAGAAGGAGACGTTGCCCGACACGACCGGGATCGAGAGAACGCGGCACGCGTCGGACAGGCCCCGCACCGCCGCCTCGAACTGACCCATGATCTCGGGCCGCTCGGGACTCCCGAAGTTCAGGCAGTCCGTGACACCGAGCGGTCGCGCTCCGGTTGCGGCGATCGAGCGCGCGGCCTCGGCCACCGCGATCGCCGCGCCGCGATATGGATCGCACGCGCAGAACCAGGGATTGACGTCGCTCTTCACCGCGATCGCCTTACGCGAGCCTTTGATCCGAAGCAGAGCGGCGTCTCCGCCCGGCCGCTCGACGGTATTCGTGCCCACCATGTGGTCGTACTGCGTCCAGATCCACGACTTCTCGGCGACGTTCGGAGAGGCCAGGATCGCCCGGAGGCATCCGCCGTAGTCGTCCGGCTCGGGCAGGCGCTCCCACCCCATCGAGCCGATCGTCCGCGGCGGCACGCGCGGCCGGTCGTAGAGCGGAGCGCGATCCGAGAGGGGGGCAGCGGGAAGGTCCGCGACGATCCTTCCCTCGAAGAAGAAGACGACCCGACCGCTGTCGGTGACCCGTCCGATCTCGACCGCGGCGAGGTCCCACTTCGCGAAGACCTCCATCACCGACTCGAGGCGGTCGCGGCGCGCGACCAGGAGCATGCGCTCCTGCGATTCCGAGAGGAGGATCTCGTACGGAGTCATGCCCGTCTCCCGGACCGGAACTTTCGACAGGTCGATCTCGAGACCGCTTCCGGCGCGGCCCGCCATCTCGAACGAGGAGGACGTGAGCCCGGCGGCGCCCATGTCCTGGATGCCGACGACCGCGTCGGTCCGGAAGAGCTCCAGGCACGCCTCCATGAGGAGCTTCTCCGTGAAGGGATCTCCGACCTGCACCGTCGGCCGCTTTTGCCGCGTCTCGTCGCCGACGAATTCCTCCGATGCCATGGTCGCTCCGTGGATGCCGTCGCGTCCGGTCTTGGAGCCGGCGTACACGACCGGGTTGCCCGTGCCTTCCGCCCGTCCGCGGAAGATCCGGTCCTTTTCGACGAGCCCGACGTTCATCACGTTTACGAGAATGTTCGAGTCGTAGCCGGGATGGAACGTCGTCTCGCCGCCGACCGTCGGAATTCCGATGCAGTTGCCGTAGCCCGCGATTCCGCGGACGACCCCGTCGACTAAGTGCCGCATGCGCGGCGCGTCCAGCCGCCCGAATCGGAGCGAGTCGAGCGATCCGATCGGCCGAGCGCCCATCGTGAAGACGTCGCGCAGGATGCCGCCCACGCCGGTCGCCGCGCCCTGGTAAGGCTCGATATAGGAAGGGTGATTGTGCGATTCCATCTTGAAGGCGACCGCAAGGCCATCGCCGATGTCCACGATCCCGGCGTTCTCGCCGGGGCCCTGGATCACGCGCGGCCCCTGCGTGGGCAGATTCCGGAGATGAAGCCGCGAAGACTTGTACGAGCAGTGCTCGCTCCACATCGCGGAAAAGACGCCGAGCTCGACGAGATTCGGCTCGCGGCCCAGGATCTCGAGGATGCGGGAGTACTCCTCCTCGGAAAGGTTGTGGTCCGCGATCAGCTCGGCGGAGATCATCGGCCGGCGAGCGCCATGGCCGCCGACTCGAACATCCGCCTGCCGACCTCGTTGCCGAGGACCCCTTCCGCGCACCGGTCGGGGTGCGGCATCAGGCCGACGACGTTGCCCCCACGGTTCGAGATGCCGGCGATTCCGGCCGTCGCGCCGTTGGGGTTCGCGCTGTCGGTCACCCGGCCCTCGGCGTCGCAGTATCGAAAGACGATCCCACCCTGATATTCGAGCTCCGTCAGGGTCTCCGGAGGCGCAGTGTAGTTTCCTTCCATGTGCCCGACCGGCATCCGGACGACGTCACCCGGCTCGTAGAGCCGTGTGAAGACGGTCGACGAGTTCTCGACCCGCATGTGGACGTCCTTGCAGACATAGCGCAGGCCGCGGTTGACCCGGACCGCCCCGGGCAGGAGGCCCGCTTCCAGGAGAACCTGGAACCCGTTGCAGATCCCGAGCACCGGCCCTCCGTCCATCGCGAAGCGCGTGATGCTCTCCATGACCGGAGAGAAGCGGGCGAGCGCGCCTGCCCGAAGGTAGTCGCCGTAGGCGAACCCTCCCGGCAGGATGACGACGTCGGCGTCCTTCAGGTCGGTGTCGCGATGCCAGACGTACTCGGCGCGGCATCCGACGAGCTCGGTCGCGACGTGATAGCAGTCCTGGTCGCAGTTCGAACCGGGAAAAACGATGATCGCGAAGAGCGGCTTATCGCTCACGTTCCGTCTCGAGAAGCACGTCGTAGCCCTCGATGACCGTGTTGGCGAGGAGTTCCTCCGCCATCCGCCGGGCCTCCGCCTCGACGGCGGCCGGATCGTCGCCGCGGAGGTCCAAGAAGAAGATCTTCCCGGCTCGGACGTCGGAGACCGACCGGTGGCCCAGCCTTTCCAGCGCCGACGCGATCGCCCTGCCCTGCGGATCGAGCACGCCTTCCTTCGGGTAGACCCGCACCTCGACCTTCATGCGTCGAACGTCTCGTAACCGTCGTCCTGGTCCGCGGCTCCGTACGCCGCGCCGCTCTCGGCCACCTCCAGCGCCGAGGCGAGCGCGGCGAGCGCGAGGGCCGGCGTGTTGTTCGCGCGGGAGAGGTGGGTGGCCACGACGCGCCTCAGCCTCTCTCCGGCGGTGGTCGAGACCGCGTCCGCCGACTGACGGTTCGAAAGATGTCCCCAGCCTCCGGCGATCCGCTGCTTGAGCGGCCACACGTAAGGGCCGTCCCGCAGCATGTCCTCGTCGTGGTTGAACTCGAGAAGAAGCGTCGTCGCCCCGCGAAGGAAGTCCAGGAACTGGCGCTGGACGTGTCCGAGATCGGAGGCGATGACGACCCGGGCCTCGTCGGCTTCGAAGGCGTAGGCGACCGATTCGTTCGAGTCGTGCGGGGTTCCGAGCGGGCGGAAGCCGATCTCCCCGATCCTCCCCTCGCGGCACGACTCCATGCGCACGAAGGGAGAAAAGAGGTTGCCTTCCAGCCCGAGCGCATCCGCGGTGCCGGCGGTCGCGAAGAGCGAGCAGCCGAAACGCGCCGCGAAGGTCAAGGCGCCGATCGAGTGATCGCCGTGCTCGTGGGTGATGAAGATGGCGCGGATCGTCTCGGCGCCGATTCCCCGGACCGCGAGACGCTTTTCGATTTCTTTCGCCGAAAGACCGGCGTCGACGAGGACGCGCGTCTTACCCGACTCGACGACGCAGGCGTTTCCGCCCGAGCCGGAGGCGAGCACCGTGACGCGCACGCAAAGAAGATAGCAGAGAGGCGAGGGACAGATGACGTCCGAGCGCGAGGGCAGATTTATTTTTCGTCATCCCAAGAAGCGAAGCGGCGAGTGAAAAATAGAAAAATAAGTCTGTCCCCTTTTATTGCCCGGTCGAGCCGAAGCCCCCGGTGTCGCGGGCGCTTGGCGGAAGCCGATCGACCTTTTCGAATCGAGCGCGGGCGACCGGCGCGAAGACGAGCTGGGCGATGCGGTCGCCGCGACGGATCGTCGCCGGTTCGTTGCCCAGGTTCGCGACGATCACGCGGATCTCGCCGCGGTAGTCCGCATCCACCGTGCCCGGCGCGTTCAGGAGCGCGAGGCCCCTGTCGTGTGCGAGACCGCTTCTCATCCGCACCTGCCCTTCATAGCCCGGCGGGATCGCGACCGCGATTCCGGTCGGCACGAGAGCGCGCCCGCCCGGCGTGATCGTCAGCTCCGCTTCGATCGCTGCGCGGAGGTCGCAGCCCGCCGAGCCTTCGGTTGCATACGATGGGAGATCGAGACCCTCGCCGTGAGGGAAAACGGTAAGCGGGACGATAATCGACATCTCGTCGGGGGATATTCTTTCTCAGAACCGTGAGCCTCCTGGCCGGCACGCGCTTGGGTCCCTACGAAATCGAGAGCGAACTCGGTCGGGGAGGCATGGGCGAGGTCTACCGCGCCCGCGACACGCGCCTCGGTCGGGAAGTCGCGATCAAGATTCTCCCCCCGGCGTTTTCCGCGGATCCGGAGAGCATCCGCCGGTTCGAGAAGGAGGCCCGAGCCGTTGCCTCGCTGTCGCACCCGAACATCGTGACGCTTCTCGATGTCGGGGAGCAGGAGGGCGTTCGGTATGCCGTCGCCGAGCTCGTCGCGGGAGAGACGCTCCGAACGCGGCTTGCGGGCGGACCGATTCGTCCACGGGAGGCGGCGGAGATCGCCGCTGAAATCGCGAACGGACTCGCCGCGGCGCACGAAAAGGGCGTCGTCCACCGCGACGTCAAGCCCGAGAACGTCGTGATCACAGCCTCCGGCTTCGCGCGAATTCTCGACTTCGGGTTGGCGAAGAGGAACGAACCGCTCGGCGGCGCGGTGGAGGACGAAGCGACTCGGAGCGCGATCGCCACGGAGCCCGGAGTGATCGCCGGAACCGTGGGCTACATGAGCCCCGAGCAGGTCCGCGGGGAGACGGTCGACGGCCGATCCGACATCTTCTCGCTCGGCGTCGTCGTCTGGGAGATGCTGACCGGACGCCGGCCCTTCCGGGGCGATTCCCAGATCGAAACGCTGAATGCGATCCTGAAAGAGGAGCCGCAGCCCGAGCTCGCGCTCGAAACGCTTCCGCCGGAGCTCGCGAGAATCGTTCGTCGCTGCCTCGACAAGCGACGGGAGAACCGGTACCACTCGGCCGCCGACCTCGCGCACGATCTGCAAGATTCGATTGGCCCGACACTCTCCGCGGTAACCCGTCCGCCGGCTGCGCCATCCGCGAAGTCTCGAAGGGTGGTCTA
The DNA here is from genome assembly GCA_003222385.1 of Acidobacteriota bacterium. Taxonomy (GTDB): domain Bacteria; phylum Acidobacteriota; class Thermoanaerobaculia; order UBA5066; family Gp7-AA6; genus Gp7-AA6. Next base: position 28,244 of record QHVV01000025.1, on the reverse strand, counting down.
CGTCGGAGGCGGTCTCCTCGTTGCCGCGATCGCCGCAGCGATCCTCCTCGTCCGAGACCGCCGCGCCGTTGCGCCATCGCCCGGCCTTCCCCGCACTCTCGCCGTCCTTCCTTTTCACGCGATCAGCGCCGAGGGGACGCCCGACCATTTCGGCCTCGGACTTGCGGACTCGCTGATCGGCCGCCTCGCATCGCTTCGTGAACTGACGGTTCGACCGACCAGCGCGATTGCCCGCTACGAAACCTCCACGTCCGACGCCGGGGAAGTCGGCCGGCGGCTCGGCGTCGAAGCCGTCCTCGAGGGGACGTACCAGAAACTCGAAGGAATGACTCGGGTCTCGGTCCAGATGACCGACGTCTCGCGCGGCGGAATCCTCTGGAGCGAGCAGATCGACATGCCGGAGGGCAAGCTGTTCGAGGTGCAGGACGCGATCTCACGGCAAGTCGCCGAGAAGCTCCGGGTCGAGCTCGCACCATCCCTGCAGCGCACGCTCGGCCCGTCGGAGCAGGTCCCGGACCAGGTCATGGAACAGTATGTCGCGGCGCGGGCCGGTGTCTCCAGGGTGTCCACCGTCGACCTGGAGGAAAGACGACGGATCATCGCTTCTCTCGATCCGATCGTCGAGCAGGCGCCGAACTTCGCTCGAGCTCTGGGCGCGCGCGCCTACGCCCGCGCCTGGGTCACGTTCGTGCGGCCGAGCACCGAAAACTACGCCGCGGCGCTCTCGGACGCCGATCGGGCGACGCAGCTCGATCCGGACCTGGCCGAAGCCCGAGTCGCTCGGGCCTCGCTCGCCTGGTCGTCGCTGGGCGGCTGGGACGTCGTGAAGGCGGTCCGCGAGCTGAAGCAGGCTCTCTCGAAATCACCGGGCTTGGAGATCGGGTACTTCGATCTCGCGCGGATTTACCTCCACAGCGGGTGGGTCTCCGAGTTCGAACAAGCGCTTCGTGCGGGTGAACGCATCAATCCCTCCGGGTTCGAGGCCGACCGCCAGCGAGCCGCCCGGGACGGCTGGGGCGGCGGCGACCGGCGCAGAGCCCTGGAGCGGTATGAACGCCTTCCTTCGGAGAATCAGCGGCTCTGGGCTGTTCGCTGGCCGAAGGACTGGTTGCGCGCTCTGTTCGAGGAGCCCAGACGGCTCGAGCCCGAGATCGAAGTACGGCGGCGAGAGACGACGACCGATGACATGAAATCGGCCTATTCGGCGATCCTCGCCATTCTCCGCGCCCGGCAGCGTCGGGATTTCGCGGATCTGGAGGCGCAGACTCTCTCCGCCGACCGCCGGATGGGCCACTTCCATCACGTCTTCCACTTTCTCGCTGAAGCCCACGCGATCCGCGGCGACGTTGCCCGCGCCGCGGAATTCTTGCGAATGGCGGTGGAGACCGGCATGCCCTGCGTGCCCTGTTTCGACAATGATTCGCTCCTCGCGCCGATCCGTGAATCGAGGGAATACGCCGAGATCAAGAGGGAAATCGAGCGCCGCAACGCGGACTTTCGCAAGTCGCTCAAGGACGTTCTTTAAAAGGCTCTCTTACGACCGGAATCGGCTTCAAAGCGATATTCTTGCGAATGGCGGGGAGCATTCATGATCACGGGTGAAACACTCGATCGGGGCCGGGAGGCGTTCGATCGACTGCACTGGTCGGACGCGTATGCCGAGCTCTCGGCCGCGGATTCTGAGAGCCCCCTCGCGCCCGAGGACCTCGAGCGGATGGCGACGTCGGCTTACCTGACGGGAAGGGACACCGACAGCACGGACCTGTGGGGCCGGGCCCATCAGGAGTTCCTCGCCCGGGGGGAATCGGCGCGCGCCGCCCGGAGCGCCCTCTGGCTCGCGTTCGGGATGATCGCGCGCGGCCAGATGGCTCCCGCGGGGGGCTGGATCGCCCGCGCGAGCAGGGTCCTCGATCAGACCGGAGACTGCGGCGAGAAGGGAATGCTCCTCGCGCTGAATGCGATCCCGACCATGTTCGGCGGCGACCCGGACACGGCCGTCGCCGCGTTCGAGCGGGCGGCGGAGATCGGAGAGCGATTCGGCGACCGCGACGTGGTGACTCTCGCCCGCATGGGACAGGGTGATTGCCGGATCCGCCTCGGTCAGACGTCCGTCGGGATGAGATTGTTCGACGAAATCATGGTCGGCGTGATGGCGGGAGAGGTTTCCCCCCTTCTGACGGGCCTCGTCTACTGCGCCGTCATCAGCGCCTGCAACGCGACCTTCGATCTGCGCCGGGCGCAGGAATGGACGACGGCGCTCACGCGGTGGTGCGAATCTCAATCCGGACTGGTCGCCTACCGCGGTGTCTGCCTCGTGCATCGCGCCGAAATTCTGCAGCTCCGCGGCGCCTGGCCGAGCGCCGTGGACGAAGCACAGCAGGCGTGCGAGCGCCTGTCGCAACCGCCGGGCCACGCCTCCGTCGGGTCCGCTCAGTACATGAGGGGCGAGCTCCATCGCCTGCGTGGAGAGTTCGCGGAGGCCGAAGAGGCATACCGGCAGGCCAGCCGATCGGGACGAAAGCCGGACCCCGGGCTCGCCCAGCTGCGGCAGGCTCAGGGTCAGATCGAGATCGCGGCGGCCGCGATTCGTCGCGTGTTCGAGGAAACACCGGAGGGCCGGGTTCGGTCCCGGATCCTTCCGGCATACGTGGACATCCTGATCGCCGCGGGAGACGTCGCCGCGGCGCGGAAGGGCGCCGACGAGCTCGCCGGGATCGCCGCCGCCCTCGATGCGCCGTTGATGCGCGGGCTCGCGGCCGAGGCCAGCGGCGCCGTGCTCCTCGCCGAGGGCGAGACCCGCGCCGCGCTCGGCGTGCTGGAGGAAGCCGCGACGGAGTTCCGCGACCTCGAGGTGCCCTACGAGGCGGCGCGGGTTCACGTCCTGGTCGGACTGGCCTGCCGGCAGCTCGGCGACGAAGAGACGGCCGGGATGGAGCTCGAGGCGGCGCGCGAGACCTTCCGCGAGCTGGGCGCCGCACCGGACCTGCTCCGGGTCGAGCAGCTGTTCGCAGCGCCGACTTCGACGACCTCTCACCCGCCGATCGCTCGCAAACAAGGGGGGCCTCTTGGACCCGGCTCGCGCCTGGGACCGTACGAGATCGTTGCGTCCGTCGGCGCCGGTGGAATGGGCGAAGTCTTCCGCGCCTTGGACACGCGGCTCCAGCGGGAGGTGGCGGTCAAGATCCTGACCGCGGCCCACGCCGGCGACCCCGACAGCGTCCGCCGCTTCGAGAAGGAGGCGCGGGCGGTTGCGGCGCTCTCGCACCCGAACGTCGTCCCGCTCTTCGACGTCGGGGAGCAGGACGGCGTCCGGTACGCGGTTTCCGAGTACGTCGCCGGTGAGACGCTGCGGGCGCGCTTGAAACGTGGGCCGATCCCGCCGACCGAATCCGCTGAAATCGCCGCCCAGATCGCGGAAGGTCTCTCAGCCGCCCACCAGAAGGGCTTCGTGCACCGCGACATCAAGCCGGAGAACGTGGTCCTGGCCCAGGCGACCTTCGCCCGGATCCTCGATTTCGGGCTCGCCAAGAGAAACGCCGGTATGGTGGGCGCCTCCGTCTCGGAGGAGGAGGCGACCCAGAGCGCGTTCTTGACCGAGCCCGGAATCATCGCGGGGACGGTCGGATACATGAGCCCGGAGCAGGTGCGGGGCGAGCCGGTCGACGGCCGTTCGGACATCTTCTCGCTCGGCGTCGTCCTGTGGGAGATGTTGACCGGTCACCGTCCGTTCCGGGGCGACTCGCCGGTCGAAACGCTCTCCGCGATCCTCCGCGAAGAGCCGGCTGCCGACCCCGCCTTGGCGGACCTTCCCTTGGAGTTCGAACGGATCCTGCGGCGCAGCCTCCAGAAGCGCCGGGAAGATCGTTACGAGTCGGCGGCCGACCTCGCGATCGATCTGCGCCGGCTCGCCGCCGATGGCGCCGGCTTGACGAAGCGACGCGCGGAGTCCCGTCGCCGACAGGGTCTCGGGAGCACGCTCCGAACCTGGCTCCGCCCCTCCGGACGCTCCCGACGATCGTCCTGATTCGGGGAGTGGAGAGCGGCGGAGAGACTCGCCGCTACAGCGCGGCGGCGAGATCCGGGGCGGTCAGCGGCAGCTTGCCGACGTTGCCGACGACCGAAAGGGACAGCACGCGGCCGTCGAAGAGACGCTCGGCCTCCTCGTCGACGTCGTCGGACGTCACGGCGTCCACCTTCGCAAGCCTCTCCTCGGCGGGGGCGACCCGGCCGAGGTAGAACTCCTGGCGGGCCTGCGACGACATCCGCGACACGGTCGATTCGAGCGCCAGGATCATGCTGCCCTTCAGGTTCTGCTTTGCCCAGGCGAGCTCCCGCGGCCGCACCCCGTCGCGCTTCAACTTCTTGAGCTCCCGCAGCGTGACCTCCAGCACCCGTCCCAGGTTCTTGGGCGCGCACGCCGCGTAGATCGTCTCGTAGCCGCCCAGCCGGTAGGAATTCAACGTCGAGGCGATCGCGTAGACGAGCCCCCGCTTCTCACGGACTTCCTGGAAGAGGCGCGAAGACATCCCCCCTCCGAGCACGATGTCCAGGAGATGGGCGGCGAACCGCCGCCCGCTCCCCTGTCCCGGGCCTTCGACGCCCAGGCAGACGTGGGCCTGCTCCAGTCCGCGCCGGGCCTTCAGCTGGATGTGCTGGTAGGAGTGGGGCTTTCCGGCCAGGTGTTCGCCCGGAGGATTCCGTCCGTTGCCGCGCGCGGCCCGCCGGCGAAAGAGTTTCTCCAGAGACTCCAGGACCTCGAGCTCGCGAACGTGCCCCGCGACCGAGACGATCAGGTTGTCCGGGGTGTAGCGCTGACGGTAATACCGATAGAGGTCGCCGAGCCCGATCGCGGCGACTGTCTTCGACGTACCGAGGATCGGCTCGCCGAGCGGATGCGTTCGCCAGAAAGATCGGACGAACATCTCGTGGACGAGGTCATCCGGGTTGTCGTTCGCCTCGCCGAGCTCTTCCAAGATCACGCCCCTCTCGACCTCGATGTCGTCGGACTCGAAAGCGGGCGCCAGCACGATATCTCCCAGCAGGTCCATGGCTTCCGGGAAGCGCGCGTCGAGGGTGTGCGCGTAGAAGCCGGTGTACTCCTTGGTCGTGAATGCGTCGACGTCCCCCCCGAGGCGATCGATTGCGCGGGCGATCTCGACCGTCGAACGCCGGCGGGTCCGCTTGAACAGGACGTGCTCCAGGAAGTGCGAGATGCCCCGCTTGCCGGGCGACTCTTCGCCCGACCCGGCCCGGACGAAGAAGCCCAGAGAGAACGAGCGGACGTCCTGCATCTCGTCGACGAGGACGGTCACTCCGTTATCGAGAAGGTGTTTGCGGACCATCGGTGGCGCCCGGCAGGCGGGCACATTCTATCTCCGGGCGCCCGGGGTACCCGAGTTCGATTCTAATTATCTGATGTGGAAGGTGTTAATGCAGGTGGAAGGACTAGGGGCGCGACGAGCGGATCGGCGTCACGCGAAGGGTGTTGGGGTTGAAATTCGTCATCACGTCGCTGTCGGCGTCCCCGACGATGAACCGCCACTGATCGTAGAAGCGCTGGCCCCGCCACTCCCGGAGAGCCTGCTGGTGAACTTTCGACCGGACTCCCACGATCGGTCCGACGTTCACGACCTGCGGTCCGGTGGGCGCCAGGGTGAACTGGGACGGGACCGGCGTCCTCTTGAGGTTGCCGTACGTCGAGGGGGGCCGGTTGCTCGGATCCATCTTCTGGTCGACGAACGGGGAGGAATCGGGCTGTCCCTGGATCAGGAGCTTCCAGTCTTCGCAGTCGCACATGGGATCCTTCCAGAGCTTCCGGATCGTATGGGGCCGGCTCGCCGCCATCTCCTTCAGGGAGGTGGGGTATCGGCCGTAACGGCGCTGGAAGAGGACGATCGACCGGGCGTATTGCTTGCCGCGGAAGAGGAGCTCCTCTTCCCGGTCCCGTTTCATGATCGTCGAGATCGACGGCCCGACGGCGGCGATGACGATCGTCAGAATCGCGATGAAGATGACGATCGCGACCATGGTGTAGCCGCGATCTTCCGCAACCCTACCAGTCCTTGTAGGTCGTCCCATCCAGCGCCTTCTCGGTCGAGCCGCTGTGCACGTCGATGACGCCGGGCGTCTTCGTCTGCTCGGTCGTCTGTGTCCCGGTGGTCTCTCCGGTCGACGTCGCCGGCGCGCCTTCCCCCTCGGCGGTCGGCTCCAGCTGCTCGACCTCGACCGCCCAGGTGTCCCGGGACTTCGTCATCGGGTCGACCGGGATCTGACGCAGGTACCCGTCCGACACGAGGGTCGCCAGGTCCGGCGGGTAGTACCCCTTGTCGCCGTGGTACTGGTCGATCGTGCTTCGCAGCGTGAAGAGGTCCTCGCGGAGCGCCGCCTCGCGCGCCCGCTGCGGAGAGTCGCGCAGGGCCGGGATCGCGACGGCCGCGAGGATCCCGATGATCGTCATGACGACGAGGAGCTCGAGGAGCGTGAAGCCCGACTGGCGGCGCCGGTCCCTCATCACCAATCCTTGTAGTACGTGCCGTCGATCGCCCGGCCGGTCGACAGCGTGTAGACGTCGTAGATGTTCTGACCGCCCCAGGCGAAGGAGTCGGGCTCGTCCTGGAACGAGCGCAGGCCCCACTCCGCCTTCTTGGTCATCGGATCGATCGGGACTTTCCGGAGGAACTTCATCTTCTTGTTGAGCTGTCCGATCAGGTCGACGCCGGTGACGAGCGAGTCCAGGTCCTTCGGAAAACCTTCGGTGTCGACGCCGGCCAGGGGGATCAGGCCCGCGTCCGAGTACTGCTTGTATTTGTCGATCGCGTTCCTCAGGAGGCGGAGCTCGTATCGCAGCTCGAGCTCGTCCTGACGTTTCAAAGCGTAGCGGGCCACCGGGATCGCCATCGCCGTCAGGATCGTGATCATCGCGGCCACGACGGCCATCTCGACCATCGTGAAGCCCCGCTCCCGGCGCCGCGACAGGATTCTCGTCACGGCGCGCGGACCTCGATGGCCGCTTCGGAGAGGATGGCCTGCCCCCCCGTCGTCGCCTGGTTGAAGGAGAGCTTCGCGCTGCCCGGAGAAATCCCCCGCACCGTGATCTCCGCCAGGGATCGCGTCCCGGACAAACCCAGGCCGGACGGCAGATCGAGGATGACCTTGCTTCCCTCCACTCTTCCTTCGCCGACTCCGGCGCCGCCCACGATGGGACGCACCCCGACGACCGCCGCGACCGCCGGATCGAACTGGAGCTCGAGCGTCCCGGAGGGAGACGCATCGGTGCCGGTGGCGCGGACGGTCACCGTTTTCTGCTCTCCCGGCGCGAGCGAGAGCGACGGCGGATCGAAGTCGAACAGGACCGCCTCGTTGCTCTGCGACACCGCCCCCGGCGGCACGGGCGTCGGCTGCGGCGGGATCGCGTCGCGCGGGTTGGGCCGGAACGGGTCGTTGGGCAGCCCGCCGGGCACGAGGATCTGGGGCGCGGGGATCACCGCGGGTGCGGGCGTTACCCGCGGCGGAACGGGAGGCTCGCGACGGCTGAAGTCGAAGGGACCCTGCTGGGTCGGCGACTCGATCCGCGGACCCCCCTGAACCGAGATGTTCGAGTCGGTCCCGACGTAGAACGGCTCCAGGTCATCGGCCGTGACGTCGGGGATCCGGATGATGTGCGGCGTCAGGGTCAGGACGAGGTCGGTCGACTTGTCGTCCGAAAACTTCTTCGAGAAGAGCCGGCCCAGAATCGGAATGTCGCCCAGGAAGGGAACCGAGTTCGTCGTGTGGCTCCTGTCGCTCCGGAAGAGCCCGGCCAGCAGGTTGGTCTCGCCGTCCTTCAGCCGGATGCTCGAAGCGATCGTGCGGGTGCCGATGATCGGCTGGTTCTGTCCGGCCTGGACCTGGACGAAGCCGTTCAGGTTCGAGACCTCGATGGTCAGCTTGAGTGTGACCTCCTTGTTGTGGTGGACGCGCGGCTCGACCTCGATCTTGATGCCGACGTCCTGGTACTGGAACGACGTCACCGGAACGATGTTGCCCCCGATCGTCGTGCCCGTGTTGAAGGTGGTCGTGGGAATCGGCACGCGGTCGCCGATGACGAGCTGCGCCTTCTGACCCTCCGCGATGCGCAGCTGCGGCTTGGCGAGCAGCTCCGCGTCCGTGTTGTTCTTGATGAAGGAATAGGTGATCGAAGGAAGCGAAAAGCCGAACGACCGGATCGAGATGTCCTTCAGCTGATCCCAGGTGAAGTCGCCGTCCGGGATCTTCGCCCAGAAGTTGTTGTTGCCGCCGGGCGCGACCAGGTCGGCGCTCGCCTGGTAGGCGGAGAGAAGCACGCCCAGATCCTGGGTCTTCGTCGTGTTGATCTGGAGCAGCTCGACGTCCACGACGACCTCGGCCAGCTGCTTGTCGTTCTGCTCCACGATCCGTTCGGCGATCGCGACCTTGTCCGCCGTGTCGCGCAGCGTGATCGAGTTTTCCGCCTTGTTCACCGAGATCCGCGTGGTCTGGAGGAGCGACCGCAGGGAGTTCGCGACCTCGGTCACGTCGGCGTTCGACAGGAAGAACGTCCGGATGACCAGGTCTTCATAGGTCTTGCGGTTGGCCGCGTTGTCGGCCGCGATCAGGATCGTTCGCTCGTCGATGACCTTGTAGAAGTGGTTCTCCTGCCGCATCAGCGTCTCGAGAGCCCGCTGGAATTCCATGTTGGTCAGAACGATCGCGACGTTGTCGTCCTTCAGCTGGGGATCGAAGATGACGTTGATCCCGGCGGCGTCGGCGAGGGCCTTGTAGATCTGTTTGATCGGCTTCGGCTGCGGGAAGTTCAGGTTGATCGGGCGATCACTCGCCGGCTCGAGAAGCGGGGGTCTCGCCCGTGACCCGCGGGCCTGGCGCTTCAAGGTCTCCAGCCGCGTCTCACCCGTCCGCTCGGCCACGATCTTGGCCGCTTCGTCCCGGGCCTTCCGGAGCTCGACCTCCGCGTACTGGTTGGTCGGATCGAGGAGCACCGCCTGCTCGAGCTCGACGGCTGAGAGCTCGGGACGACCCGACGCTCGATAGAGCTTCCCCTTCTCGAAGTGGAACTGCGACGCCTTGAGCTTCGCGCGGGCGAGCGCCAGCCGGTAACCCCTGTCCTTCGGATCCAGCCGGACGGCCTTGGAGTAGTTGATCACGGCGAGATCCCAGTGCTCGAGCGACTCCTCGTCGCGGGCCTCGCGGAACGCACGAGAGCCCGTGCACGACGTCAGTGCGATCAGCAGGAGGGACAGCGCGGCTCTCGTGTGAAGTCGTTTTCTCATTCGAAAAAGGACCTTTCTTCGTTCATGGGGTGATCGGCAGCCGCCGCGACTCGGCCGGCGGGAAATTCACGAAGCCAATGTCGACGGATTCGTACCCGACCTTCTGCACGCGCCAGTACCGGAGGACGACGTCACCCTCGCGAGCGTTGATGATCTGGTCTCCATATTGGAGGACGGCGATCGGCCGTTCTTTCGGACCGAAGATTCCGATCAGCTTGAAATTGATCTCCGGAGGCGCCGGAGTGGGCTGAGGCGGAGGCGGAGGCAAGGGTCCGACGAAGTTGGGCTGACCCGGCGCGGGCGGAGGCGGAGGTGCGGGAGTCGGCGTCGGAGGGGGTGTCGGAGTCGGCTCCCGAAAATCGAACAGGTTGCGACCGGTGTCGACCGCGGCTCCGCGAACGCGCGGGTCGAGATCCCGCTCGGTCAGGAGCGGGATTTCCTCGGGCGCGACCGGGCGGGCGCGCGGCTTCCGGCCGCGTGCCGCGGGGAGCGGCGTCGGTCGTCGCTCGGCCGAGGGAGCCGGGATCGCCGCCTCGACCGGCGCCGACCGCTCCCGCGAGCTCCACTTCACGACCGCGAATACGAGGAC